>NZ_JACSKL010000007.1:0-142517 GCF_018617585.1 Exiguobacterium sp. s129 | reverse complement strand
AGCCCCCTCCGAGATGAGATTTCCCTTTGAGCAATCAAGAAAGACCCCTCAGAGACGATGAGGTAGATAGGTCATGGGTGGAAGCGTGGCGACACGTGGAGCTGAATGATACTAATCGGTCGAGGCTTTGATCTAGTCTATGGTTTGTGTTGATGAATCCTCAGTTTTGAGAGAACAATCTCTCTAAAACATGTTGACATTATCGATAAATAATGTTAATATAATACTTGTCTGGTGGCGATAGCGAGACGGCCACACCCGTTCCCATGCCGAACACGGAAGTTAAGCGTCTCAGCGCCGAAAGTAGTTGGGGGATCTCCCCCTGTGAGGATAGGACGTTGCCAGGCAAGGTCGTTCCGCAATAGCTCAGTGGTAGAGCAACCGGCTGTTAACCGGTAGGTCGTAGGTTCAAATCCTACTTGCGGAGCCACTTTCTCTTTTGGAGAGCTGTCCGAGTGGCCGAAGGAGCACGATTGGAATTCGTGTAGGCGGCAAAACCGTCTCAAGGGTTCGAATCCCTTGCTCTCCGCCAGTTTTTCAAAAATCAAACATGGCCCGTTGGTCAAGCGGTTAAGACACCGCCCTTTCACGGCGGTAACACGGGTTCGAATCCCGTACGGGTCACCATTTAATTTTATATCGTCGCGGGGTGGAGCAGTCTGGTAGCTCGTCGGGCTCATAACCCGAAGGTCGTCGGTTCAAATCCGGCCCCCGCAATTAATGTCCGGTCTCGTGGTGTAGGGGTTAACATGCCTGCCTGTCACGCAGGAGATCGCGGGTTCGAATCCCGTCGAGACCGCCATTTTTATTTTTAGAAAATCAAGACTACATATGGCTTTGTAGCTCAGTTGGTAGAGCAAAGGACTGAAAATCCTTGTGTCGGCGGTTCGATTCCGTCCAAAGCCACCATATGTGGGGGGGTAGCGAAGTGGCTAAACGCGGCGGACTGTAAATCCGCTCCCTCGGGTTCGGCGGTTCGAATCCGCCCCCCCCCACCACTTAGGGGCATAGTTTAGCGGTAGAACTACGGTCTCCAAAACCGTCAGCGCGGGTTCGATTCCTGCTGCCCCTGTTTTAATTTAATCATGGCGATTGTGGCGAAGTGGTTAACGCACCGGATTGTGATTCCGGCATTCGAGGGTTCAATTCCCTTCAGTCGCCCCATTATTATTGGGCTGTAGCCAAGTGGTAAGGCATCGGATTTTGATTCCGACATGCGAAGGTTCGATCCCTTCCAGCCCAGCCATTTTGCGGAAGTAGTTCAGTGGTAGAATACGACCTTGCCAAGGTCGGGGTCGCGGGTTCGAATCCCGTCTTCCGCTCCAATGACTTTTTGGCGCCATAGCCAAGTGGTAAGGCAGAGGACTGCAACTCCTCTATCGTCGGTTCGATTCCGACTGGCGCCTCCAACATAATATGCCGGTGTGGCGGAATTGGTAGACGCGCACGACTCAAAATCGTGTTCCTCTGGAGTGTCGGTTCGACTCCGACCACCGGTATCCGTATGACTCTAACTGAGGTTAGGGTCTTTTTTGTATATAAAAAAGTACCGAGGTGATGTAGATATGACAGAGGAGCAACGACACGTTGATTGTGGCAATGACTTTTCTTTCTTGCTATCCCGATCATGTATACGTGATTCGAATGTTTGACTGGATGATCAATAAAAAGTGAGATTTCTAATTGTTTCACCTGAGCAGGAACTTTTCGACTTGTAATTGAATAGAAAAGTAAAGAGGTGAGTAAAATCAATCAAAAAGAAATCGCAGAACGATTCATCCGATTTGCTGACAATGAATGTGTAGGATCTAGTCGATTGTATGAAGTATTAGCTAGAGAAACAGCTCAAAGTGAATGGCTTTTATCATTATGTGAAGAGATACCTGAAGGACAACCAGCCCCGAACTTATTATTTGCAGCCGTTCATGAGTTGGTACTCCAACACCAATCCGATGAACTGGCTACATATTATCCGAGCGCGACGAAGAATCCGAAACAACCTGAGAATGCCTTTCCATCTTTTTTAGTATTTTGTCATACATACGAAGATGAGATTCGGAATCGATTGATGACTCGTCGTGTGCAAACGAACGAGATTCAACGGTGCTCTTACTTGTATCCAATCTTTTCAATGATTCAACAACAGACAAAGCGACCACTCGGTTTACTCGAAATCGGAACGAGTGCGGGTCTTCAACTATTTGTTGATCAATATGCCTATGTATATAATGATGTTCCACTTCATCCGACAAATACATCGTCTGTAACCATTTCAGCGACCGTTGAATCGAAGGAGCCCATTCACCTCGAGACTACGGTACCGTTCAAAATCGGGACACGCCTCGGCGTCGATTTGAATGTGATTGATTTGACGGACGAAGCAGAACTATCATGGTTGAATGCATTGATTTGGCCGGAACATGACACGCGCCGTCAAATGCTTGATGCTGCCATGCAAGACGTCAATTTTGACAAGGTGACGCTTATTGAAGGAGATGGCGTAACATTATTGCATGAACTCGCTATGCGTGTACCGGACACAGAGACGCTATGTATTTTCCATACGCACGTTGCGAATCAAATGCCGCGTCCTGTCAAAGAAGAGCTTTTAGAACAAATAAAGCGAATCGGACACCAGCGAGACGTCTTCCACATTTACAATAACGTTCAAGATCGTTTTCTCCATGTCGACATGTATCAATCAGGACGATTGATGGAGTTGACATATGCCGAGACAGAAGGGCATGGACGAACATTTCGTGTAATCAGACCACTTGAATCGTTATTTGTACAGGCATAATGTTAGTGATTAAGGTATATTGAAATATTTTTTTCAGTGATTTTAGAAAAACTTACGAATACTTGTTGACAGTTTAATGGTATAGGTGTATATTAACTGTAGTCGCTTGAACGACAACAATATTTCATGCGGGTGTAGTTTAATGGTAAAACCTCAGCCTTCCAAGCTGATGACGAGAGTTCGATTCTCTTCACCCGCTTCATATCTCTCTGCCGAGTGGCGGAGAGATTTTTTGTATGCGAAAATATATAAAGGAGGTGAACGGAATGGACCCATACACATTAAAACAACAAATTCTCGAGTATGCCGAAACCATCGGGATTGACGAGTTGAAAGTGACGACGGCTGATCCGTTCATCGTCATGAAACAGCGACTCATTCGACAGCAAGAGAAAGGGTTTGCCTCTGGGTTTGAAGAGCCCGACCTAGAGAAGCGTACAAACCCGGAACTCTTACTTGAAGAAGCCCAGTCGATCATTGCGATTGCGATTGCCTACCCAAGTAAGTTGAAGCAGGCACCCCGTAGTGTCGCTGGAGAGAGACGAGGGCTATTTGCCAGAGCCTCATGGGGGCTGGATTATCATCGCGCCGTCGGCAATCGATTAGAGCAGCTTCAAGCGTACATTGAAGAGCTGGTTCCTGGAGTGCGTACGCGCTCGATGGTCGACACTGGTGAGCTCGTAGACCGGGCCGTCGCCGAACGGGCAGGGATCGGCTTCAGCGGAAAAAACTGCTCCATCATCTCACCTGAGAAGGGATCGTACTTATATTTGGGGGAAATGATTTTAGACGTTTACTTGCCACCGGATGAAGCGATTGAAGATGGATGTGGCGACTGTGATAAGTGTATGACGGCATGTCCAACAACGGCCCTTGTGGAACCAGGTGTACTGGATGCGAAACGTTGCATTGCCTATTTGACACAAATGAAAACGTTGATGCCACGAGAGTTTCGTTCGAAACTTGGAGGACGCTTATACGGATGTGATACGTGCCAGCAAGTTTGCCCGTATAATCGTAAAAAGGATTGGCGTCACCACGAAGAATTGTTACCGGAAGCAGAAATCGTCAAACCGCTGTTAGAGCCGCTCTTGACATTGAGTAACCGAGAGTTTAAACAAAAGTTTGGGCATTTATCAGGTGCGTGGCGCGGGAAGAAACCAATCCAGCGAAATGCAATTTTGGCGCTCGCGCACTACCGGGAACCATCTGCGATTCCGATTTTACGTGAATTCATCCGAAACGATGAACGAGAGGACATGCGAGCGACTGCGGTATGGGCGATCGGTGCAATTCTTGGTCCTGATGCCGAATCGATTTTTGAAGAAATTGAACGTAAAGAAGTGTCTGACATGGTACATGAAGAAATTCGTATCTATCGAGAGGAGTGGACACATGAAGATCGTGTCGTCTAAATGGGGACCGTTAGCGTATGAATTAAACGCAGCGGGCAAACTGACAGCTCTTGAGTTCACCACACATGAACCGTCAGAAGAAGCCCCTGACTGGTTACAACATCTCATGATGCGCGTCGAGCAGCATGGATTCCATGAATCAGATCGTGCCTACATCGAAATGAAGGAAACACCATTTCAACAGGAAGTATGGGATGCGTTGTTGACGATTCCATACGGTGAGACACGGACATATAAACAACTTGCAGAACAAATCGGTCGACCGAAAGCTGTTCGTGCCGTCGGCCAAGCACTCAACCGAAACCCGTTACCGATTTTATTTCCGTGTCATCGGGTGATTGGAAGCAGTGGGAAGCTTGTCGGCTTTGCAGGAGGGTTGTCTGAAAAGCAACGCCTACTTGAATTTGAAATGAAAAAGTGAGGGAAATGAACTATGGCGATTCATGTCGTAATGTTTCAACCAGAAATACCAGCAAATACAGGGAACGTCTCACGTACGTGTGCGGCGACAAACTCGGTTCTCCATTTGATTCGTCCGCTCGGTTTCTCGACAGACGATAAAATGTTGAAGCGTGCAGGGTTAGATTATTGGCAGTTTGTCGATGTACGCTATCATGATTCGTTAGAAGAATTGTGGGAGAAGCAGCCGGACGGACAATTCTTTTATATCACGAAGTACGGGGAACAATATCCGAGTGATTTAGATGTTTCGGACGTAGAAGGCGACTATTTCTTTGTGTTCGGTCGTGAAACGAAAGGATTACCGATGGAAGTCATCGAGAACAACTTAGACCGTTGTATCCGTCTTCCACAATCGAACCTCGTCCGTTCATTGAACGTGTCGAATACAGCTGCCATCATTGTATATGAGGCCCTACGCCAACAAGGATATGCAGGATTGAAATAAAAAAAGAGCCGGATTCGTAAGAATCCCGGCTCTTATTCGTTACCCTCAGGTTTACGGTTATATCCAGCTGTCAAAATCGCTGCGAGGAAGACGACGCTGATTCCAACCATCAATAATAGGCCCATCCAAAAATCCCCCTTTTAATCTCCATAACTATAAATAGTATAATATACTTGGTAGTAGAATTGCACTGAATATAAGAAATTACTGTGAAATTGGAGAAGGAACATGAAAACGAATGTGTACTTACTGAGCTATGCACCACTCATCGGAATTATTTTGTTTTCCATGTCACTTGCGATTGCGACGTCCGAGTATGTGATCCAGTGGCTGAATCAAATTGGCGTATATAGTGAAATCATCGAACTGTTATCCGTGCAAGAAACGAAAGTATTCGTACTCGTCGTGTTCTTCACCATCTTCTTTATGTTGTTTAGTGCACTCAAACTGGTGGCCGATACTTTCAATCAACTCGGCTTCGCTTTTTTTGCGCGAGAAACAAACGGGACGTCACTCCATCGACTTAAACCTGGGGCGATTATCTTCCTCATCGGTTCTGGGATCAGTTTTCTGTTTCTGAATACATTACTTGCCGTCATGGCCGTCCTCGTCTGTACGTTATTGATGTATCTCTTTTACTACGTCTGGCAAGTGAGTCAATCGATGTCCGTTCCCCGTGCAATCGGCTTGTTGCTCATGCAAGGGGTCATGTGGGCGACATTGATCAGTGGATTAGGGTGGTCGATTCTGCGACTGTTTAACTCTGTCGGAGACATCATCTTATGAGAGAGAAATTTGAGCCGACGTTTGATGAAATAGAAGCGTGGTGTCAGACGTTTGTTCCAAAAGAAACGTTGTACTGGATCGATTCTACTTTCTTTGATGATTTGCCGAGTAGTGCCCTCATTTTACCGAGAGAAGAGTTTTCTCGTCACCCAGCTTATAAAAATCCGCATCTTTCGAATGCCTATCTGACATGGATGATGGGGGAAGGCGTCACACATGTTGTCAATGCCCCTTCAAACGCGGTTGATGGTTTACGTCAGGACGTCAAGTCGCGTCTTCTTGAATATCAGGTGACGACGAATCGTGGGCTTGTGTTATCTTTTACGGTTGAGCAGCGGAATGAGGTATCCGATGACGCGATTGTGGAGAAGGACGGGGAAACTTTCATCGTCTTAGACGAGTCGAACTGGAAAAAGCTTTCGACAGAAACCCGTCATTCGCTTATCTATCGCTATGCGAAAGAATGGGATACGTGGGAAGGGGAACGATGTGATGAACGGACACCAGCACATCTCGTTACATATGCGAACACATTTCCGATATATGAAGGGAGTAACTGTCTGGCAGCGACGTTATTCGCAGCTACACAACATGAGTGGATGATTCACCAGTGGATTCATCCGGAGACGTTTCTACAAACGATTCAGCAGAGCGGTTTTGAAACGGTGACGGATGCTGTTCCGGAATCTGGTGACGTCCTTACTTTTTGGAACGAACAAGAGCAACTCGTTCACGCCAGCTACTGTGTTCGTGAAAACCTATATTTCAACAAGCACGGTCAAGTTCGGTTCAACCCATGGAAACTGATTGATTATGAGGAATTACTGAAGCATTGGCGAAGCTATCGCATGCGAATCGAACGCAGCGTGTAAGGCATCAAAAAAAGAGTCAGCTGATGAAAATCGGCTGACTCTTTTTGGTTAATGTGCCTTTGTCCAGATAATTGCCGGGTAAGCACGGTTAGCGAGTTCGGGGAACGGACGTGGCGTGTCGGCCCCGAGCCAAATCGCGGTGATCGTTTGATCTGTAAGTCCGACGTACCACATATCTTTATTTTCATTCGTTGTCCCTGTCTTTCCTCCGAGATATTCGTAATCACCTTTCACCTGATTGGCATAACGTCCCGTTCCGTAAGTCGTGACGGTCGTTAAAGCCTTCTTCATCACATTCATGGTATCGGGAGACCAGACTGCCTCTTCGGTCAGGATAGGCGTCAATGCGGGTTCATTCGTTTTAAATGTGATTTGTTTGATCGTATGACCGGATGTATAGACGCCTTTGTTTAAGAATGGTGTGTAGGCGGCCGCAAGTTCTTTCGGAGAGACCCCTTGTGTGAGACCACCGAGCGCGCTCGCTAAGTTCTCGTCCTGTTCATCCCATTGACTGAACATCATATCGGCCCTCTCATAGGCTCGTGGCTGATCAACGACAGAGAAAGCAGCCAAAGCTGGCGTGTTGTAGGAATAGGCGACTGCATCTTTCAATAACACATCTCCTAACACGCGGTCATGGCTATTACCCGGACAATAGGAACCGTAGCAAGCTGGTCGTCCATCGAGAACCGTATCAAGCGTCGCTCCCGTCTCTTCGATGAATGGGGCGAACACGAGAATCGGTTTGATTGCGGAACCCGGTTGACGGTAGGCTTGGGTTGCGCGGTTGAACTCACCGACTTGCGTCATTTCTGAATCGACCATCGCCACGATTCGTCCTTGTGGTGTCAGTTCCGTATATCCTCCGTTTAACCCGGATGGCAACTGACTCATCACTTGCTTCGCTTTCGTCTGTTTGGCCGTCGACAGATACGTCTCGATTGTCGCTTCGTGCGTCGATAAATAGTCTCTTGCTTCGGCATCATCCAAGTCATACCGTGAACGTACTAACTGAATCGCTTCGCGTACGACCGTATCCATATAGTCTGGATATTGAATCGTTTGACTTCGGTATGCGGCTTGAAGTTTCACACCATGATATTGATCATAGGCGCTTTTTGAGATGACGCCCGCTTCGAATAGTTGTGTCAAAATCCGATCTTTTCGCTCGAAATAAGCATCTGACGGATTGAGCGGATCATAGAGTGACGGGTTGTTCGGTACCGTCAACAAATAGGCGAGTTGGTTCCAGTTTAAATCGGCGAGCGGTCTCGAAAAGTATGTATCGGCCGCAGATTGAATGCCATATACATTATGTCCGAAGAAAATGACATTGCTATATGCAGTTAAAATTTCTTTCTTGCTATAATTTTCTTCTAATGCTCGTGCAATCAATAATTCTTTCACTTTTCGTTCATATGTCCGTTCGTGAGTTAAGTAAACATTTCGCGCGAGCTGTTGGGTGATCGTGCTTCCACCTTGCACAGATGTCTCGTTCGCGTTATTAATAAATGCCCGGGCAATCCCGCTTAAATCATAGCCGGGATGGGCGTTGAATTTTCGGTCTTCAATGATCATGATGGCTTCTTGAATGTGTTCAGGTAATGCTTTTGGGGAGACATCATTACGGCGACCTGCCAAGTAAATCTGCTGTTCGCCACCATTGTATGCGAGCGTGATCGCATGCTTCGACGAGAGTGGTTGTTCTGATACCAGCTCTTGTCCCCAAGATAAAATTTCATCTGTCTTTTCGATTTCTTCTTTCAATGCATTCGCGAGCGTCAAAGAAGTCGCTAATAGTCCTGCAAAAAACAAGATTCCAATCCAAGCTCTCATCGTTTCACCTCTTTCTACTCATTATATCGTCCAATTTACAAAAAAATAAAAATGTAAACGTTATCATATAATAATTCGAGAAGGAATACTTTAGGAAAGAGCGAAAAAGGGTAAAAGAGGTTGTATATTACGATTTTTGAGGAGGCTTATTATTTATGAAGCAAGAAATGGTTGCGATGCTCCTTGCGGGAGGAGAAGGAAAACGATTGGGGCCTCTCACGCGAAAAACGGCGAAGCCTGCCGTTCATTTTGGCGGAAAGTACCGAATCATCGATTTCCCATTGTCAAACTGCACGAACTCGGGAATTACAACAGTCGGGGTGTTGACACAATACGAGCCACTTGAATTGAATCGTTACTTAGGAATTGGGACGGCATGGGATTTAGATCGTCGTAACGGGGGCTTAGCCATTCTCCCACCTTACCAAGCACAGTCGGGGAAAAATTGGTACGAAGGGACAGCGAACGCGATCTATCGTAACTTGAGCTACATCGATGATTACGATCCGGATTACGTTTTGATCCTATCAGGAGACCACATCTACAAGATGGACTACGAGAAGATGCTCGAAGCCCACAAAGAAAAACAAGCCGATGTGACGATCTCTGTCATGGAAGTGCCGTGGGACGAAGCGTCACGTTTCGGGATCTTGAACACGGCGGATGACCTTCGCATCAATGAGTTTGAAGAGAAACCTGAAGATCCAAAGAGTAACTTGGCGTCGATGGGGATTTATATCTTCAACTGGAGCGTCTTGCGCGAGCATTTGATTAAAGATGCGGAAGACGAAACATCAAGCTTTGACTTCGGAAAGAACATCATTCCAAACACGCTTCTCCAAGGGCTAGATGTTTTTGCCTATAAGTTCAAAGGTTACTGGAAAGATGTTGGGACGATTCAATCGCTTTGGGAAGCGAATATGGATCTTCTTGAGGAAGAACCACCATTCGATTTGTACGATCCAAACTGGAAAATCTATTCGGTAAATCCGAATCAGACGCCGCAATATATCGGTAAAGATGCCTGCGTCGAACAGTCTGTGATCAATGAAGGGTGTCATATCGAAGGGGAAGTACAACATTCGGTTCTATTCTATGACGTTCGTGTCGGCGAAGGATCGCTCGTGAAAGACTCGGTCATCATGCCGGGGGCTAGAATCGGGAAGGATGTAACAATTCACAGAGCCATTGTCGCAAGCTGTGCAGTCATTGAAAACGGCGCGACAGTCGGTGAGCCGGGTGGTGAAATCGTTGTTATTGAACCACACGAAAACATTGAAAGCGGCACCGTCTTCAAACAACGAGTTTGATTCGAGTAAAGAGACACGCAAGGAGGCGTTACTGTTGACGAACGATTTATTAGGGGTCATTAACTTAGGCACGGAGCAAGGTCTATTTCCAGAATTTACAGGTCATCGTAATTTGGCATCAGTCCCATTCTCGGGACGTTATCGTCTAATTGATTTCACGTTGACGAATATGATTACACAAAACATCAGTCAAGTGGGGATCTTCACGTTAGACAAGTACCGCTCGTTGATGGACCATCTCGGATCAGGAAAAGAATGGGACTTGGACCGTTCACAGGGAGGGCTGCACATTTTCCCACCTGCCTTAAAACCTGACGGGGAAGCGTATCTCGGTGACTTAGCTAACTTCTCGATGCACCGTGAACATTTCATTCGCAGCAAACAGCCGTACGTCGTCATTACGGGATCGAATGTGTTGACGACAATCGATTACAACGACATGCTCGAACACCACAAGTCGATGGGAGCAGACATCACACTTGCCTATACAACGCATGAACAGAAGTGTGGCTACTGTCGCCCGATTCGCCTTGGTGAGAATGATCGCGTCGTCGGTGTTTCAGAACGTGGTTTTTCACCGGATGATGAATATGCGTTCACAGAAACAATCATCATGTCGAAAAATCTATTCATGCGCCTTGTCGACGAAGCGACGTCTAAAGGAGAATATGACTTGTTAGACGGTGTCATCCGTCCACAGCTCCATCGGTTGCATGTGCACGGATACCATTATGTCGGTAAAATGCAGGCTATTCATTCCGTACTTTCGTACTATAACGAGAGCATGCGACTGCTTCGTGGAGAAGGAATCATCTATGACTTCCCACACATCTATACGAAGATCAAGCATGAACCACCGACTCGCTATTTGAAAGGGTCGAAAGTGAACGAAGCGCTCGTTGCGAACGGGTGTAAGATTCATGGTGAAGTTCAAAACAGTATTCTCTTCCGTGGTGTTCAAGTGAGTAAGCACGCACGCGTGAAAAACTCAATCATTTCGTCGAAGTCGATTATTGAAGAAGGCGCTGTCGTCGAAAATGCGATTCTTGATAAAGAAGTCGTCGTAAAACGGGGGCAAGTCATCCGAGGTACAATCGACGAACCGATTGTCATCGCGAAACGAACAGTGGTGTGAGGAGGATTTTATGAAAATTTGGTATGTTGCTTCAGAAGCGGCACCGTTCATGAAAACGGGGGGGCTCGCCGACGTTGTCGGTTCGCTCCCTCAAGCAGTGGCGGATTTAGGAGAAGAAGTGAGTGTCGTCATGCCGAAATATGGCTCGATTGCTGCTGAATATGTGGAAGAGATGGAGTATTTATTCGACCTCATCGTTCCGGTCGGTTGGCGGAAGCAATTCGGCGCGGTCTTGAAATTAGAGCGAGATGGCATCACGTATTACTTCATCGATAACGAATACTACTTTAAACGTGACGGTGTCTTATACGGACACTTTGATGATGCGGAACGATTCGCATTCTTCTCACGGGCAGTCCTTGAGATGATTGGGAAAATGGAAGAAGTGCCTGATGTTCTTCATTGTCACGACTGGCAGACCGGCATTTTACCGGCCTTTCTACGAATTCACTATCAACATATTGAAGCGTATCAACACATTCGTACGGTTTATACCATCCATAACCTGCAGTACCAAGGGATTTTCCCGGAAGAGATTCTTGGAGAACTATTACAATTCGGTCATGAGCATTTTACGGCCGAAGGGATTCAACATAACGGTCTCGTCAACTATATGAAAGCTGGAATTGTGCATTCCGATCAAATCACGACCGTCAGCCCATCTTATCGGGACGAAATCATGGAACCGTATTATGGGGAAGGCTTAGACGGGGCATTACGTCATCGCGCGGTTGACGTTCGAGGGATTTTAAACGGAATCGATTTGGCGACGAACGATCCAAACACAGATGCGCGAATCGAACAGACGTATAACCTCGATACGTATAAAGAAGGAAAGCTTGCGAATAAACGAGCGTTACAAGAACGACTTGGTCTAGAAGTCCGAGATGACGTCATGCTCATCGGGTTCGTCAGCCGTCTCGTTGACCAAAAAGGGCTCGATTTAATTAATGGTGTATTTGAAGAACTCGGCCAACTGCCATGCCAATTTGCATTCCTTGGTTCAGGACAACCAGAATATGAAGGAATCGTTCACGAAATGACAGCAACACATCCAGGAAAAGTGGGCTCTTATATCGGTTTTGACATCGAACTCGCTCACTTGATTTATGCTGGATCGGATGCTTTTTTAATGCCGTCACGTTTTGAGCCTTGTGGACTCAGTCAATTGATTTCCATGCGCTACGGAACATTGCCGATTGTCCGTGAGACAGGTGGACTTCGTGACACGGTGAAGCCGTATAACGAATTCACGCAAGAAGGGACCGGATTCGGGTTCATGAACTACAATGCCCATGAGATGCTGGCAACGATTGAAAAAGCGATTCGTGTCTTCTATGAGAAAGAAAATTGGCATGCCCTCGTCCATCAGGCGATGACCGCGGACTTTAGCTGGAAACAATCCGCCAAGCAATATCGTGAGTTATATCATTTATTCGCATGAGTGGAAGGAGCTAACTTGATTTATGTTCACAGATAAACAGAGCTTTGTCGACGCATTTAAAGAACGATTCATCGCATTAAATGGGAAGTCGATCGAGGATGGGACAGAGCAGGAAGTGTATCAAACCTTGGCAACGATGGTGCGCGAACAAGCCATGCCAAAATGGATTCACACGCGAGACCGTCAAGAAGAAAAACATAGTAAACAAGTCATCTATTTCTCGCTTGAATTTCTATTAGGTCGTTTCCTGTACAACAACTTGTTGAGTCTCGACGTGTTAGAGCTCGTCAAAGAAGGGCTCGAGGATCTTGGATACAACTTCACGGACATCACGGAGATCGAGCCAGAACCGGGACTTGGGAACGGGGGACTTGGCCGCTTAGCAGCCTGCTTCCTCGATTCATTGGCCGCGCTCAGTTTACCTGGACACGGAAACGGGATCCGTTACCGCTATGGTCTCTTCAAACAAAAAATTGTCGATGGGTACCAAGTCGAGTTACCGGACAACTGGCTCCGTGACGGCAATATGTGGGAGACGAGACGTCAGGATAAAGCGGTCGATATCAACTTCGGCGGCTGGATTGAGATGAAGCAAATCGGAGACCGGTTACGTGTCGTCCATCATCCGGATGAAGTCGTAAGAGCGGTACCTTACGATATGCCGATCATCGGCTATCAAAATGACGTCGTGAATACGTTACGTCTTTGGAACGCGGAGTCGCCGCTTGATGATGAGGCGTATTTAGAGAAAACGAAAGGGACGTACAAAGACTTGTTGCGATACAAACAGTCGATTGCGACCATTTCGGAATTTTTATATCCAGATGACACGACGTATGAAGGAAAAGTACTGCGTTTGAAACAACAGTATTTCTTTGTGTCGGCGGGGATTCAATCGATGCTTGCCTCCTATTTGAAGCGCAATAAGTCGCTCAAACAATTAGGCGATCATTATGCGATTCATATTAACGACACACACCCGGTTGTTGCGATTCCTGAATTGATGCGAATCTTGATGGATGAGCATGGGTACGGTTGGGACGAGGCGTGGCGCATCACGAAGAGCGTCATGTCGTTCACGAACCATACGTTACTCGCCGAAGCGCTTGAGAAATGGCCGGTCGAGATGTATCAACGGCTACTACCTCGCGTGTATCAAATTATCGAGGAAATCAATCGACGTTTCTGTCGGGACGTATTGGTCAACTATCCTCATCTGGAATCACATATGGGGGAAATCGCAATCGTATCGAATGAGCACATCAACATGGCCAACTTGGCTGTCGTCGGCTCTCATTCGACGAACGGGGTTGCCCAGATCCATACCGATATTTTAAAACAGCGCGAGATGCGTTACTTATATGAGATGTTCCCGCTACGCTTCAACAACAAAACGAACGGGATCACACATCGACGTTGGCTCTTGAAATCGAATCCGCGACTGTCTGACGCGATCACGGAAGCGATTGGACCGTCATGGATCGAGCATCCGAACGACTTGGAAAAGTTGATGGGCGTCTCGAAAGATAAGAGCTTCCAAGAAACCGTGATGGATGTGAAACAACAAAACAAACTGGATTTGGCTGCTTATATTCAGGAGGAGACGGGAGAAACGATTGACCCGCATTCCATTTTTGACGTTCAAGTCAAGCGTCTCCACGCCTATAAGCGTCAGCTTCTAAACGCACTTCATATCCATGCGCTTTACTTGAAGATTCAAGCGGATCCGACGTTTACGATGGTCCCTCGTACGTTCATTTTCGGAGCCAAGGCGGCACCAGGGTACTATTACGCGAAAGAAATCATTCGCTACATCAATGCACTCGCCACATTAATCAATAAAGATAAGCGGGCGAGCCAATTCATTAAAATCATCTTCCTTGAGAACTATCGTGTCTCGATGGCAGAACGTATTTTCCCAGGCTCTGACTTGAGCGAACAAATCTCGACAGCGAGCTATGAGGCATCGGGTACCGGAAACATGAAGTTCATGATGAACGGTGCGTTGACAATCGGTACGTTAGACGGTGCCAATATCGAGATTCGTGACGCGGTCGGAGACGATCATATCTTTATTTTTGGATTATCCCCACAAGAAGTCATGAACTATAAAAAGTTCGGAGGATACCACGCGGCGGAAATTTATCATGCCCACCAGGAAATTAAAGATGTGGTCGATGGTCTCGTCAACGGTACATTCGATAAGGTCGGCGAATATCAGTTCCAGTCGATTTTTGACTCACTCCTCGTCTATAACGATGATTTCCTCGTCTTGAAAGACTTCATCTCCTATATGCGAGCGCAGCGACGTGTCGACGAAGTCTTCAGCGACCGCTCGCGTTGGGCAGAGAGCTCAATCGTCAACACGGCAAAATCGGGGATCTTCTCGAGTGACCGTACGATTACGGAATATGCAAACGCAGTCTGGAACATTAAACCGACGAGCGTCAAATAAAGATTATTTTGGAATAGCATTAACTTCGGTGTAAAATAAAAACGATCCACCCGTTACGGGTGGACCTCGTGTTCTGGATAGCTGATCCAGTCAGAATAGGATCCGGGATAAAGTCGAACATCGTCTTTCCCAAGAGCGTGCAGCGCCAAAATGTTGACGCAGGCGGTCACGCCGCTACCACAATAAAAGATTGGATTTTCCACGGTAAGGACGTCTTTATAAAGTTCTTTTAAATCGTGAAAGTCTTCTAGTGTACCGAGCTCGGTGATGGCCTCGGCATAAGAACAGAGCAATGCGTTCGGGATATGGCCTGCCTTTTGGTCAATCGGTTCATGTGTCCCGTTAAAGCGATCTTCTGTTCGCGAATCATAGAGTGAACCGCTCGTAGCGGCTTTCACTTCTTCGAGTGTCGCGATCATATCATCTTGAAAATCTGGGGCATAGTCACTCGCTGGGTAGTTCGGCACGTCGGTCGTGGTCTCACCGCAATAAGTGATGCCGGATTGGATACCGCCTTCTAGGACGACGACCCGTTCGTGACCGGCCCACTTGAAGAGCCACCACGCACGAGCTGCGAATGGGAAGCCGTCATCATAAATGACGACCAAATCTTCTTTGTTCAAGCCGATGCGACGGAGTGTTGCCGTCCACGCCTCTTTTGAAGGAAGTGGGTGACGTCCGCCATGTTCGCCGAGCGGACCGGACAAGTCTTCCATCAAATCGAGAAAGACAGCGTTCGGAAGATGTCCCTTTCGGTAGACATATTTACCATAGGACGCGTCGTTTAGCGAATATCGGCAATCGATGAAACGAATCGAGTTCGTATGCACGATTTGTTTTAATTCTTGGGCACGCATTGTTGGAAACATTAATATCACCTCGAGGTTTCGTTACTCTCATCGTATACAAGATGGAAGCAATTGGCGAGTACTTCGATTGAATTTTTTGAGGGTGAAAGGGGAATGAATCATGACATGGCAACAAACGTATGACCGTTGGAATCAATTTGAAGGACTTGAGCCGCATTTACGAGCGGAACTTGAGGAACTCGCAAAAGATGAGACAACGTTAGAAGACGCATTCTATAAGACGCTTGAGTTCGGGACAGGCGGGATGCGCGGAGAAATCGGACCGGGTGCGAACCGAATGAACGTATACACGATTCGAAAAGCGTCACAAGGCTTTGCTGACTTTATCGCAGCTTCGGGAGAAGAAGCAAAACGTCACGGCGTCGTGATCGCCCATGATTCGCGTCATTTTTCACCAGAGTTTGCATTAGAGGCGGCACGGACGCTTGCGTCAAACGGGATCAAGACTTACTTGTTCCCAAGTTTGCGCGCCACACCGGAACTCTCGTTTGCCGTACGTCATTTGAATGCGTTCGGTGGCATTGTCATCACGGCGAGTCACAACCCGCCTGAATACAACGGGTTCAAAGTGTATGGGGCAGATGGTGGACAACTTCCGCCAGCAGAAGCGGATGAACTCGTCAGTTACGTCAATGCGATTGAAGATGAGTTGAAGATTGATATCGAAGATGAGGCGGCGCTTCGTCAAACAGGACTACTCGTTACAGTGGACCCGTCCGTCGATGAGGCTTATATGGAAGCACTCCAGTCGATTCGGATTCATCGTGACGTACAGGACAGCCCCCTTCAAATCGTGTATTCGCCGCTTCACGGGACCGGACGCCGTCCGGTCATGGAAGGGTTGAAAGCGTATGGGTTTGACCATGTGACGATTGTAGAAGAGCAAGCAGAACCAGATGGTGCTTTCCCGACCGTCAGTTATCCGAACCCAGAAGAAAAAGCTGCGTTTAAACTGGCGATGGAATACGGGGATCGCGTCGGGGCTGATTTGCTCATGGCGACGGACCCGGATGCGGACCGTGTCGGCTTGACAGTACGCGGACGTGACGGGGAATGGTTCGTCTTGACCGGTAACCAGACAGGTGCGCTCCTGATGGAATATATTTTGTCACAAAAGAGTGAGACGGGAACACTTCCATCGAATGGTTTCGTCGCCAAGACAATCGTCACGTCAGAACTCGGGGCTGCGATTGCGAAAGCATACGGCGTGCATCTTGAGAACACGTTGACAGGATTCAAGTTCATCGGGGAGAAAATCAAACAATACGAGGAATCAGGTGAATATGAATTCCTCTTTGGCTATGAAGAAAGCTACGGCTATTTGATTGGTGACTTCTGCCGTGACAAAGATGCGGTTCAGGCTTGTCTACTCGCAACGGAAATGGCGGCATACCATAAACAGCACGGTCGGACGCTTTATGATGCGTTGCAGTCGATTTATGAGAAGTACGGATTCTACGAAGAGTCATTACAGTCGATGACGCTAAAAGGGAAAGCTGGCCTCGAGCAAATTGGTCGTATGATGGAAGCATTCCGTGCCAATCCGCCGAAAGAAGTTGGGGGATACGAAGTCGTTCGTTTCGAAGATTATAAGAAACAAGTGGCGACTGACTTACGGACGAACACGTCTGAAGCGATTGAATTGCCATCATCGAACGTCTTGAAATTTGTCTTTGCGGACGGGTCTTGGTTCTGCCTTCGCCCATCTGGCACAGAGCCGAAAATCAAGTTTTACTTTAGTGTACATGCGGATCGCGCCGAGAAGACGACAGAGAAACGTGAAGCAATTGAAGCGGACGTCATGAAGCAGGCGAAAGCCATCGATTGATGGGGGACATCACTCTAGCGATAGGGTGATGTTTTTTGTTTGACATGAAGACATCACGCCAGTATGATGAGGTTATTGTTTAAAACCGTGTAATCATATAAGGATTATAGGAAAGGCGGAATCATCATGAAAAAGACATTAACAAGCGTACTCGCGATCGGAGCTTCAGTAGGGCTTCTCGCAGCTTGCGGTAACGAAACAGACAGTGGAGCGGACGAAGCAGTCATCACTGTCGGTACAGAGGCGACATATCCACCGTTCACATACAAAGATAAAGGTGAATTGATGGGATATGATATCGACGTCTTGAACGAAGCGGCAGAACGTGCCGGTTATAAAGTAGAGTATGAGGCAATGGACTTCAAAGGACTCGTTCCAGCACTTGATGCAGAACGCATCGACATGATTGCCAACCAAATGAGCATCACACCTGAGCGTGAAGAGAAATATGCGTTCTCTGACCCGTATGCGGTATCAGGAGCTCAAGTCATCGTTGGTTCGGATAACAACGATATCCAAGGCGTAGACGACCTTGACGGCAAATTAGTCGGATCGACGCAAGGTTCAGTCTATGCGCAAATGGCGGAAGAAGCTGGCGCAGAAGTGAAATATTACAAAGGGGCGAACCAAGTCCTTCAAGACCTCGAAGTCGGTCGTCTTGATGCGGCATTGAACGACCGTCTCTTCATCTTGACAGAGCTTGAAAAAACAGGCTATGACGTCAAAGCAGTCGGTGACATCTTCAACACAAGTGAAGCTGGATTCATGACACGTCAAGATAGCGACGTTCTTGAGAAATTGAACGATGCACTTGCGGAAATGAAAGAAGACGGTACGATGCAGGAAATCGGTGAGAAGTACTTCGGTGAGGATATCAGTCAATGAATGAACTGATCACGACCGTCATAGATAACCGTTCGGTCTATCTTGAAGCCGTCCAGCTCACGTTGATCGCCAGTGTCCTGTCGATTCTTCTCGCCTTGGCGCTCGGTCTGATCATCGCTTTACTTCATAGTAGCCCGATTAAAATCGTACGGTTGTTCACGCGGACGTACATTTCGTTCTTCCGTGGGACACCGCTCTTGCTTCAATTATTGATTTTGTATGTCGGTCTCACTGGGTTCGTGCAACTCAGTGGGATGCAGGCGCTGATTTTCGGACTCGGATTCCACTTTGCGGCCTATATCTCGGAAGCGTTCCGGGCAGCCATCAACTCTGTCGACAAAGGACAGGTTGAGGCGAGTGTCGCGCTAGGTATCCCGAAAGTGAAGCGTTTCAAAGACATCATTTTCCCACAGGCGCTCTCTCGCGCCATCCCACCTGTCTCGAACTCGGTCATCGACATCATCAAGTCGACGTCACTCGGTTCGGTCATCGCGGTCCAGGAGTTGACGTACGTGTCGGACCAAATTGCCGCAACGACATATTTGGTCATGCCGTTACTCTTGTTCTCGGCTTCGATTTATTGGATCTTATCGACCTTGATTCAAGCCGGTCAACACAAACTCGAACAGCGTTACGCGATTCGATAAGAAAAAGCCTCGATTCAGACGAATCGAGGCTTTTTGTATGGCTTAACGGATCACTTGTTCAGTTTCACCGTCGAAGAAGTGAGCTTTTGTCATATCGAGTGCGAGTTCGACATCGTCACCCATGTGGATGTTCGAGCGGCCGTCAACGCGTGCTGTGAACTGGTGTCCACCAAGTTCAGCGTAGAGGTAAGACTCAGAACCCATGAGCTCAGCGACGTCGATGTGCGCTTTGAACGTGTGTGTCGTTGGTGAGTCGATGTAGATTGGCTCATCATGGATTGATTCTGGACGAATCCCGAGGACGAGTTCTTTTCCGACATAGCCACGGTCACGGAGCGTTTTCATTTTTCCTTCTGGAACGTTGACTTCTTCACCGTTTGTGATGAATTTACCTTCAGCGAGTGTACCGCGGAAGAAGTTCATCGAAGGTGAACCGATGAAACCAGCGACGAAGATGTTGTCTGGGTTGTCGTATACTTCTTTCGGCGAACCGACTTGTTGGATGAGACCATCTTTTAGGATGACGATGCGCGTTGCGAGTGTCATCGCTTCTGTTTGGTCGTGGGTAACGTAGATTGTCGTTGTGTCCAAACGGTTGTGGAGTTGGATAATCTCTTTACGCATTTGTACACGAAGTTTTGCATCCAAGTTCGAGAGAGGCTCATCCATCAAGAAGACTTTTGCGTCACGGACGATAGCACGACCGATAGCGACACGCTGACGTTGTCCACCTGAGAGCGCTTTTGGTTTACGCTCAAGGTACTCTTCCAAACCGAGAATACGAGCAGCGTCTTTTACGCGACGGTCAATCTCGTCTTTCGGGAACTTACGAAGCTTCAAGCCGAACGCCATGTTGTCATAGACACTCATGTGCGGATAGAGCGCGTA
This sequence comes from Exiguobacterium sp. s129, assembly GCF_018617585.1. GTDB lineage: Bacteria > Bacillota > Bacilli > Exiguobacteriales > Exiguobacteriaceae > Exiguobacterium > Exiguobacterium aestuarii_A. Next base: position 122,440 of record NZ_JACSKL010000007.1, on the reverse strand, counting down.
GTTTTGGAAGACCATAGCGATATCACGGTCTTTAGGAGCGACGTCGTTCATTCGTTTCCCGTCAATGATAAAGTCACCGTTTGAAATCTCTTCAAGACCTGCGATCATACGAAGTGTCGTTGATTTACCGCAACCAGACGGTCCGACGAAGACGATGAACTCACGGTCTTTAATGTGTAAGTTGAAATCGCTGACGGCTTTGACGCCACCATCGTAAATTTTATCAATATGTTCTAAACGAATTTCTGCCATGTCGTTAGCCTCCTAAAGAATCTGTGTGTTTATAATAGCGCTTACAAGAACGATTATATGATGAAACCGCTTGCATTGAATATAGACAAGTTGCACAAAAACCGTCAATCGGATTTGTGCAACGTGACCATTAGTTGAAGAAGGCTCGCGTCATAGAACTTCCGTGCATCATAACCCGTCGTCTCGAACAGGCGATCGAGTCGGTAATTCAGCGTGTTTCGGTGCATGAAGAGCGCTTTGGCCGTGTGGGAGACGTTCAATGAATGACTGAACAACGCTTCGAGCAGTTCAATCGTCGATAAATCAAGCATCTCCATGAGTGAGGCCGTGATATGGTTCCGCTCTTTTAAGTCCTGCTCTTGTAGTAAATAATGGTATAATAATTGACTAGCAGGGTAAGTTTTAGTAGATAGACGAGCGTATGGCATGAGCAGTTGATGTTGACGATATACACGGGCAAGAGGACCTTGAGAACGTTCGCTATAGACAGCGTGTGCTTCGATGAAGCAATCGCTCGCGATGGCACGCAAGACGTCCTCGAACTCCTGAAGGTCGACAAACGTGTCTCGTTCGATGAGTTCGATATGTTTGGTTGTGATCAACACGATTTCAGCATGTGGCATGAAGTCGTGGATGATGCTGATGAATGATTCGAACGCTTCCTCTTCTGCTTCTTGGAGGGAAAGAGAGATGAGCCGGAATGATTGTTCAAGACGGTACGTCTCATCTTGAAGGCGTTCTTGCCATTTTCGCTGATGTGGGTCGGACTGAAGGAACGGGGTCGCCCACATGCGGAGCAATTGCTGTTCACGTTCGGTCAATTCGAACGTCGGGAGCCCAAATATGGTACCATCTTGCGTCTCGAACCAGTCAAGGTCCCCAGATGCATCTTCCGACCGATGGACAGCAGTCGGAAAAATCGATTTAATACGATCAAACGTATTCAATACTATCACCTCATCAACAATGTATCATATTTCAGATCGGAGGCTTGCAGTTTGGACGGGTTATTAAAGATTTTACTCATGATTGTGATTGGGGCGACGATTGGTGGCGTGACCAACTTTCTCGCCATCAAGATGTTGTTCCGGCCACATGAACCGAAATATATCGGTTCATTCCGGATTCCTTTTACACCAGGTCTCATTCCGAAACGTCGGGATGAATTGGCATCTAGCTTAGGAAAAACGGTCGTCAAACATTTATTGACGCCGGAAGGCATGCGAAAACGTTTACTAGATGACCAAGTGACGACGCATATTACGCACTTTGCGCAACAAGAAGTTCAGGCGATGCTACGCTCGGATAAAACCGTTCGAGAACTCGTAGAACCCCTCTACCCGAACGCAGAGGCACGCATCCTTACGTCGGCGGATGAAAAGTTACGTGACGAGCTAACGAGCGTCATGTCCGATGTGAAAGAACGGAAGTTGTTTGAATTGCTTGGAGAAGAAGGAATGGACCGCGTACGGGCAGTCATTCCTGAAATTGTTGAGGCACTTCTCGTCAAATCGGAAGAGTATTTTTATTCTCCTGAAGGTGAGGCGCAACTTCGCCATATGGTCGATTCGTTCGTTCAACGTCGACTTGGGTTTATCGCAGGATTTATTCAAAATATGAATTTTGTCGAGATGGTTCGACCAGAAATCGTCAATATTTTACGAGGTCAGTCGACTCGTGACGGCATGACGACGATGATTACGCGTGAGTTCGAACGATTCAGTGAGAAGACGGTCGATACATTGATAGATGAACGTTTAGAAGCCCGACTCATCGACGGGATCACCGAGCAAGTCGTCACACGTTTGCCAATCGGGCAATTGTTGGATCGACCAGTCTCATCGTATACCGAGTCCATCGAATCCCGTGTCGTCGATGAACTCGTGCCTCAAGGGGTCACCCTTGTCATTGAGCGCTTCACGAATCAAATGGAGACGATCATGGACCGCTTAAAAATCGATCAAATCGTACAGCAACAAGTCCAGTCGCTCGACACCTCGTACCTCGAAGAGATCGTGTTATCAATCTCGAAACGAGAGTTCCGGGCAATAACATGGCTTGGAGCGCTGTTAGGTGGTATGATTGGGTTGATTCAAGGGTTGATTGCCATCTTATGATGAGCTTGACCCTAATAGCATTTAGGAGGACGTTACATGTCACAAACAAACTTGTACGACCAAGCTTACCAATTGGAGAAAGCACTTCGCGATTCTGAAGAGTTCACAACACTCTCTTCTTTATACGATCGTGTCAATGCGGATGCGGAAGCGAACCAGTTGTTCGCTGACTTCCGTAACATCCAAATGACGCTTCAACAAAAGCAAATGCAAGGAGAAGAAATCTCTGAGCAGGAAATGATGGATGCGCAAACGAAAATGATGAGCGTTCAACAGAACGAATTGATCATGGAGCTCATGCAAGAAGAGCAACGCATGCACCAGCTCGTTACAGAAGTAACGAAAATCATCATGAAACCACTTGAAGAGCTTTACGCGCCGATGGTGAATGAAAACGAAGTTCAATAAGATGTGAGAAGCGGATGGCGATTGAGCCATCCGTTTTTTTGTTGATGAGATTGTCACAAGATTGAAGTAAGCGTTTTCATAGAGGGTTTATAATGAAAGTAGAATGATGGGGAAAGGGTGAACTGGCATGTGGACCGTGCTCATTCTATTCGGAATGATTCTCTTTTTCATAACAGGTTGGCTCCGAGCAGACTTGGTCGCATTGATCGGTCTTTTAAGTCTCGTTCTAACCAATCAATTGACGCCGGGTGAGGCGATGGCGGGATTCTCAAATTCAGTCGTCTTGATGATTGCTGGACTATTCATCGTCGGAGCAGGGTTGTTTCATTCCGGTTTAGCGGAACGATTGGCATCTGCACTCATTCCGTACGCGAACGGAAGTGAGACACGACTCTTTTATTTGTTCATGTTGACCGTCGCCTTGCTTTCAAGCGTCATGTCGAACACAGGGACGGTCGCATTGCTCATTCCTGTCGTCATGGCGATCTCCCGACAAATCAAACGATCCGCAAAGACGTATCTGATGCCGCTTGCTTTCTTCTCGAGCATCGGAGGGACGATGACATTGATTGGGACACCGCCGAACCTTGTCGCAGCTGAATCGCTACGAGGTCTGATTGATGTGCCGATCGGCTTCTTTTCTTTGTTCCCAATCGGCGCGGTCGTGATGATTGTCGGCTTGTTCTATTTTCGCCTCGTCGGAAATCGCTTGCTCGAAGATAATCGTTCAAGGGAATGGGATGGAGGCGGTGCAACCGAGACGATCAACCCGAACGTGTATGTCCTGTCGATTGACGAGGTACATCCGTTGATTGGCAAACGACTAAGTGAATTGAAATGGTCGCGTGACGGGATCATCGTATTAAAGGAACGAGTGAAAGGAATAGGGCGGCATTACGAAACTGCTCGCGCTGACACCGTATTGCGTGCCGGGTCGATCCTCGTCAGTGGGGATGAGCAGCGAGTCCGTTCTCTCTCGGAACAACAACACATTCCGTTTCAGCAGGTTGAGGCAACAAACGTCTATGACAAGACCGGTGGCATCGTCATGTTCACGATTCCAGGGTCGAGTCAACTTGTAGGGAGATGTCTTCATGAGAGCCAGTTACGGAATGAGTTTCATGTGAACGTTTTGCGTGTCATCCGCCCACAAGAAGAAATTGCACAAGTACACCTGAAAGATACGCCGCTAAAACAAGGGGACTTGTTGATGGTACAAGGGAAGTGGGACGATTTAGAGCGAGTTGAACAAGAGGCACGACTGCTCCTCTCGAACGAGCGGGTGACGGATGTAGCGAATCGGACGGTGTCGAGTCATCATCAACTTGCGGCAGGTGTGATCATGGTTATGATGATGACGTTGTTCGTGTTTGAATGGGTTGATCCGACCGTTGCGGTTTGGCTGGCGGCACTTGCGATGGTGATGAGCGGAGCCGTGCGCCACCTAGATATTGCGTATCAATCGATTCAATGGTCTTCACTCGTCTTGATTGCCGCGATGATCCCGATAGGAACGGCGCTTGAGAAGGCGGAGATCATGGCGTGGCTTGTCGACTGGATTGGGCGGTCGTTCGCGGGCTTTGGGCCAGCCTGGGTCCTCGTCGTTTTATTTCTTGCGACGATGGTCCTCAGTCAAATCATCTCGAACACCGCGACCGCTATCTTGTTCATTCCGCTAGCCATCGCTCTATCGGAATCCATGGCGGTCAGTCCAGTTCCGTTCGTCATCGCTGTCGCCATTTCAGCATCCCTTGCTTTCATGACACCGTTCGGTTCTCCGACAAACGCGATGGTGTTTAGTGTAGGAGGCTATCGATTCATAGATTTCGTCAAAGTCGGTGTGCCGTTGCAACTACTCACTGGCATCGTCGGAATCCTGATGATTCTGTTTCTCTTTCCATTTTAAGCAGGATTTAGGGGGAGGATAACGAAAGTAAAGTGATCAGGAAATGAAAGGATGGACGACGATGAAAAAATGGATGTTGGTTTTCCTCTGCTTGTTTCTAGTAGCCTGTGGGAAAGAAGAGAAGGCCGAACCAAAACCTGAGATGACGGAGAACGGGCGGGTGGCTGAACAGTATCTTGAGAAACAACAGTACCCAATCGTCTCATATGAAGGCGAGTATATGAGTACGTTAACCTTAGATGAGTTGAAGGAAGATCGTGCACAGAACACTTGGGGAGTACAATCCGTGTCACCGGATGAATACGTTGGAAAGACCATATACTATGAAAACTTTACGGTAAAAGATCATCCGATTGGTGAACAATCTCCCGCCGGTCAGACTGCTGTCTCGGTAATGGTCGTGGATGGAGAGGTAATCGGGGGAACGTCATTCCCTGTGACAGACGGATCGGGTTTAGGGAGCGGATATAGTTTGAGCGGGGAATCGTTCGAGGACATTCACCCTGATATTCAGGAATGGCAGAAAGCATGGAATGAGAAATATGGAAATTAAAAAGTAGACCGAGAACAAGAATCTCGGTCTACTTTCATTATGATGCCGTTCCTTTTAATTTCCCCGGTAATTTGCAACGTTCGAAATAGATGAGTTGTCCCCGGCGAACGATGCGTGCTCCTTTATGTTCATGCCCTGCTGCTCGAAGCATGTCGAGCCCTTGCTGTTTGGCTGACTGATCATCGCTTGCTTCGAACATTTCATTCAACACGAGTGTGCCATCATTTTCAAATCCTGTCACCGTGTATGTCTCCATTCACACGACCCCCTTTTTCTCTATTTTAATGAATGGTCATTCATTCTTCAAGAGAAGGTTTTGTCAGTTCGTCAAATGTCAGTTGACGTGTGGATTCAGTTCGAGGAATCAAGTCGGATACGATCAGCCCAATCAAGCGAACGGGCTCGGTGACATTCATCTCATCGAAGAGGCGTCTCGCCAGTCGTCGAATTTCGTTATGGTCATGCGTCGGATGATTCAATTTGATTTGATGACTTCTAGCCTGAAACTCGCTCGTCTTTAATTTGATCGTGACGGTTTGGCAACTCAGTTCACGGCGGTCGAGCTGACGCAACACGTCTTCCATTTCGGGAATGACCCGTTCGAATACTTCCTCGGGGTCGTCGATGTCAAACGCAAACGTCGTTTCCGACCCGATTGACTTACGCTCACGCGTGGCGACGACAGGACGCGTATCTCGTCCATGTGCCAATTCATACAGTTGTTGTCCGCGATCATGTCCAAAGATGGCCTTCAGTTGTTCGGGACGAGCTTGTTGAAGGTCACCGATTGTATGATAGCCACTTTTGTAAAGCGTTTGGGCGGTCACTTTTCCGACACCGTGCATCGCTTCGATGGAAAGGGGAGAGAGAAAATCAGCGACTTTCTCAGACGAGACGACGGTAAGGCCGCTGGGCTTATCAAAGCCGGACGCAATTTTTGCGACAAACTTTGAAGGCGCGACGCCAGCGGATGCCGTAAGACCGGTACGGCGTTTAATCTCTCCTAGAATATAACGGGCAATATACGGACTCGATGTGCTCAACAGCGTATTTTCGGTCACGTCCAAATAGGCTTCGTCAAGGGATAACGGTTCGACGAGAGGAGTGACCGACTTAAAGATGTCCATGACCTGCGCGCTGACTTGTCGATAGGCTTGGAATCGTGGTTTGACAAACGTGGCGTGTGGACACAAGGCAAAAGCGCGACGTGATGACATCGCGCTGTGTACACCGTACTTCCTCGCTTCATATGAACAAGTGGCAACGACTCCACGACTGTGAGGTGGTCCACCGACGATGACCGGTTTCCCACGTAAATTTGGACGATCCCGTTGTTCGACGGAGGCATAAAAGGCATCCATGTCCACATGAATGATGAGTCGTTCCATAACATCACCTTTCCTGTGCAAATCTCTTTTCTTTATTATAACGAACTTTTGTTCGTTTTTTTAGGATTTTGTTTTACTTTATTCTTAGATGAAGTGGTTTGATTCGGGAATTGTAACAACGATCCAATCCAATTCTTCCGTTTCAACCATACTTGAATGATAAGAGTGAAGAATAGAATCATCAACCAGGCGAACGCGTAACCGAACGGCCAATCCAGTTCAGGCATCTCTTTAAAGTTCATTCCCCATACGGCACCGAACGCGACGACAGGGGTGGTGAGTGCCGTGAAGACGGTGAGTGCCTTCATGATTTCATTTCCCCGAAAGTTAGAAAGTGTCGAGGCGAGGTCTGTCATCGCGATAACGTCCCCTTGATAGTGGTTGATTAACGTCAATAGTCGACTGACTCGATAATCCGCGAGTTGATAAGGTCTCAACGTTTGTAGGTCGATATCGAGAAAGGCCTCACGTCCTGCCATGACGAGTTCTTTATAAGGAGTGACCGTATCGGACCACCGTTCGATTTCACTCCGAAGACCAAAGATTTCATTCATGAACGTGGCAGGGACTTGTCCTGCCATTTCTCGCTGTGCCACGAGAAGTCGTTCTTCGAATTCATCGATTCCGTGAAAGTAATTGTTCATTCGTTCGGCGAGCAACTCATAGAACGCTTCAATCGGTGAGTTGCAGTCTTTCGCAAGGACCGACTCGTGATGCAAATCGTCAAATCCAATCGTCCATAAAAAATCAGGGCCGATAAAATAGTGTCCGATTTTCTGAGGCTCGCGTTCTAACTGCTCGTAGTCGAGTGTGAGTGACCCGTACATATAACCATCCTCGACCACGATTTTTGTGACGCTTGCGGTCGTCAACTGCTCGAGCCAATACGTATAGGCCAGTGCATATCGAGAATCTACTTTCACATAATCCTCGGGGCGCGTGTACCAATCCCATTCCATCGTCTATTCCTCCAATTCGCTATAGTAGTAGTATTCCCAAATTGTCAGGAATGTTGGCATCTGTCGCAAAGTTTCGATAAGATGAAGGTACTGAACAAGAGAGAGGTGCTTTCATTGACGACAAAAATCGGTCAGCTCAAAGTGGGCGACACGCTAGACCAATATGTCATGATCAAACAATCGTATAAGGGACTTGCCGGGAACGGAAAGCCTTATTTAACATTAATCCTGTGCGACGAGAGTGGAGAAATTGAAACAAAGTTATGGGATAGTTCGGATACCGAAAAGTATGCGACGAAAAAAATCGTCCATGCGGCAGGTGAAGTGATGGACTATCGTGGACGGACGCAATTGAAGTTAAAGCAAATTTCAATCATCGAGCAAGAAGTCGATATCGCCCCGTACGTTCGGTCGGCGCCGATTCCGAAGTCGGAACTTGAAACGACCATCCGTGAGTTCATCACGTCACTGCAACACGATGACATTCGTCGTCTCGTTGAAGAAATCGTCAATCGTCACGAAGAGGCATACTTCACGTATCCAGCTGCTGTGCGACATCATCACGCGGTCTATTCAGGACTCGCATTCCACGTCATGTCGATGCTGAAGCTTGCGGACACGATGTGTGACCTGTATCCATCGTTGAACCGAGACCTGTTGATTGCCGGCGTGATCTTGCATGATTTGGCGAAAGTCATCGAGTTATCGGATGCGATCACACCAGAATACACGCTTGAAGGCAAGTTGCTCGGTCATCTCTCACTCATGGCATCTGAAATTGAAGTCGTGTCACGTGAGCTCGGGACGGACCGAGAAGTGACGACGTTGTTGCAACATCTCGTCTTAAGCCATCATGGGAAACCGGAGTGGGGATCGGCGAATACGCCACAACTCCCTGAAGCGGAGATGCTGTTCTTCATCGACAACATCGACGCGCGGATGAACATGTTCGAAAAAGCGTATGAAGGCGTCGAGCCGGGTACGTTTACGGAGCGTGTCATGGCACTCGATAACCGTGCCTTCTATCGTCCAAAGTTATAATATGTCCATAAAAAAATGGCGCTCCATTGCGGAGTGCCATTTTTGTCTTATTGTTCAGTCGATTCTTCAGAAGACTCGTCTGCGTTTTTGATTGCTTCTTTGACAGCGTCAAATTGTTGCTCTGCTTTTGCATCTTTTACGTCAACGTTGTATTTTTCAATCAACTCCGCGTAAATTTTGTTTGCATCGACAGAAGCTGATTTTTCTGTTGCCAACTCTTCACGAATACGGTCTTTCTCGTCTTCGAGTTTCAAGTCTTTCTCTTTACGGTCTGTTACTTTAATGACGTGGAAACCGAATTGCGATTGGATTGGCTCAGAGACTTTTCCGACGACGTCCTCTTTGAATGCATATTCTTCGAATTCAGGTACCATCGTGCCTGTAGAGAAGTAACCGAGTTCTCCACCTTGCTCACCAGAACCTGTATCTGTTGATTTTTCTTTCGCGAGTTCAGCGAAGTCTGCACCGTCATTCAACTGTTTGATGATGTCCTGTGCTTCTTCTTCTGATTCGACGAGGATGTGGCTAGCTTCCACTTCCACGTTTTCTTTAGCGAACTGTGCTTCGACTTCTTCATCCGTCACGTCGACAAGTTCAGATTTAGCTGCGTCGACAAGCATTTGTCCGCGAAGCGCTTCTTTGAATTCTTCGGTTCCGCTCATGCCGGCTTGTTGAATCGCTTGTTCGAATTCTTCTTTTGAGTTGAATTGTTCTTCTGTCTTGCTGAACTCTTCATCTACTTTTTCTTGCTCGACTTGGTCACCGTACTCTTTTTCAAGAAGTGCATTCATCGTCTCTTGGAATGCGAGTTGTGGCACCATGCGGTCGTAACTCATGTCCGCGATTTCACCGCGTGTGATTTCGCCGCCTTTATATGTGACGACTGCTGAATTATCTGATTCTCCGCCGCCTGCGCTTGTTGCTGCGTATGTGCCGCCAGCACCGATGATCAGTGCAAGTGCAGATGCACCGATGAGAGCGCCGGTTGAGAATTTTTTATCTTGCTTTTTTGGTTCGTTAGTCATTCCGTTTGACATGTATTCCACCCCTAATAATTCTTTAAAGTTTCTAAGTCCGACTATATCACATTTTCCTAATCATGACAGCTGTTCTCTTGTCTGTACAGTATCATAGCACACAATCCTGTCGTATAATGATGTAATAGAATGTGAAATGATGGGGTGATGGTAGTGTCACTAGAAGAGAAGGTCGAGCATTTATCATATCAGATGAAGATCTTACTCGAGATTGTCGATTGGACGGACCGTCCGTTTGAATATGAAGTGATTCGAGCGAACTTGACAAAGCAGGACGTAGAGGCGTTTTATCAGTTGCTTGATGATATTCGGGCACGACAAAACGAGCAAATGCGCTATGGGTTTACGTCCATAGAGCCGTTGCTCGTCCACTTTGTGGGTATGTTGGATTCAAGGCTCGACGTAAAAACGATTCTTGGGGCATGCGTCCGTCAAGGAATCGAGTTAGACGTCACAGAGCCACTCTATCGGCAGGTTAGGCTTCTTGACTGAGTTCATCCTCATCAGGACGTCTGCCTGCCTCTTCTGTGATCATTTTTGATGTTTCAGCAAAGATATCCATGAAGTTGTCGCCATATAAACGACGCACGATGGCCGTCATGTCTGTTAAGTCAGGGAACTTGCCATAAAGTTCTTGGAGCGGAAGTGAAGCGCGGAATACGCCGTTTCCTTCTGGATCAAACGCGTGAATCGTTTCAAGCAACAACGATTCTCCTTCAGGTGTCAATTGGACATACGTGTTTCGCTTGTCCGTCTCTTTTTTCGAAAACGTAAGTAATCCACGATCTTCTAACTTCTTCGAGAAGTTGAAAGCGGTCGAGACGTGCATGACGCCATATTTTGCAATTTCAGAGATCGATGCGCCGCCTAACGCGTGGGCAATCCATAAGATGTGGTGCTCATTGATGTTTAAATCAAATGGTTTAATCCAGTTTTGCCAATCTTTTTCGACGGTTTTCCACAAAGCCTTACTCAATTGAATGATTTTGTGGCTATAGAGCATGGCCTCAGGGCCAGTGAATTCTTTTTCGTGTTCCATTTCGATCCATCCTTTCCGGATAAAAAATCAAAAGTAATCGACGGACGATGACCTCAAACACTCATTGTGTTTGATTGGCAGTGTTGTCAGTCATAGCAGACTGTACGTTCGAGAGTTCCTGAAGGTTCCCTTGAATTCGCTCGACTGAAGGCTGAATGTCTTGTTGATAGCGTTCGACTTCGGCTTTCACTTGATCAGTCAATTCTTTTCCTTGCAGTTTCCCTGCGGCGGCAACTTGCGATGCATGTTTCGCCACATTCCCAAATTGTTCTTTTAGCGTAGTGATTGTGGATGCTCGATGTTGTTGAGCAGCAGCATCGTTTGCGGTACCTCTCGCCAGTTTTTTAAACGTGGCAACTCCTAAAAATGCTAAAACAAAGCCGAAAGCAATCCAATCTCGACGTTGGCGACTCGACAAAACATTCCCCTCCTCAAGCTCGGAAAATCCGAATTACATTCTTTTCATATTATTTTACCAAAAAAGAGTGATTAAAAACCTATATCGCAAATAAAATTTTTCAGAACATTCAATTTTGACCGAAAAATCATTTTATTTTAAAATACAGGTAAAGGAAGGTGATCCTCAGTGGAGAAAGCGAAGCGTTGGGTAGATGACATGCTTGACCTGTATCTCGCTGCGAAACGACTGGGAGATGACACTTGGGCCGACTCCATTATGAACACACTAGAGGCGGGGTATGAAGCGTCGAAACAAACAGAGCAGGCACGCGAAGAATCGATACGAGAAAAACGTATGCTTGAAATAGATACCCGTCTAACCGAATTACGAAAAGAATTTGAACAAGCGACATCTGTTAAGACGCGTCAACAGTTATACGAAGTGGCAATCAAACTTCAGGTCGAGCGAGCGCAATTAGAAGAAGAACGGAAACGTCACCTTGATTCAATCAATCAATCATAAAAACGAGACCCGTCATCGATTGACGGGTCTCGGTCTGTCTTAAACGTGTGATTGAATATTCGATGCGAGGGTTGTGAGTTCGTCAGATGTGAACGCATCATTTTGTGTAATCCATTTTGCTCCGAATCCATCTTCGTGTCCGAAACGTGGAATTAAATGAATGTGGAAGTGATAGACCGTTTGTCCGGCAACTTCCTCAGCATTCGACAAGACGTTCATGCCGATTGCCCCTGTTTCGCGTTGAATGGCCTTCGCGATGGTCGGGACGCGTTTGAAGACGTCCGCTGCAACATCTTCAGGTAGCTCGTAAACGTTTTTCGCATGGTGTTTCGGAATGACGAGCGTGTGACCTTTTGTCACTTGCGAGAGGTCGAGGAAAGCGACGACCGCCTCATCTTCATATACCCGATAAGACGGGATTTCTTGTTGAGCGATTTTGCAAAAGATACAGGTTGGATCGGTATGCATCTATATTCCTCCATTCTAAAAGTCATTTCTGTTTCATCATACCACGGAAATTCAGGCGCAAGAACGATTGGAAGAGAGATTGATTCCTTTTATACTTGAAGTAAGCACTGAAGAAAGGAGGCGAAAAGATGTCGTATACAAGAAGTCGAAAGAAAGAACGTCATTCCAAAATGATTCTTCTATTATCTATTTTCACCATTTTAGTCGGAGCCATTGTCTTCTATATATATGGATACAAGCCGGCGGCGGAGCAAGATAAGATTCACGTCGCATTTAAAGAGGCATTATTAGAGGAAGACCGTGCTTTCTTTGAGGAAAAGGTAGAATATCAAGGCGAAACGTTAACGCGTGCTGAGGCACTGCGGTTTATGGGCTGGTTGAACGATGAAAAATCCATTCGTGGCGATGCCATCGCCGAAGTCGCACAAGATCGTGCGAATCGGACGAAAGGCATGGAAGCGGAAGGGCTGTTTCGATTGATTGATACAGGTGAAGGGCGCTTTGGCTTTTCAGATTATCGGATTGAGTTATTGCCACAACGAGTCGATGTCACTTCTGACGTACCGTTGACGAATATTTGGGTCGATGGGCAGCGCGTCGGTCGGATTGATGAAGCGAACGGACGATTCACGTTTGAGAAGATGCCAGGAAGTTATGATGTGAAGGCGGTCGCCGTGGCGAATGGTGAGACGGTGTCCGAAACAGAGACGATTCAATTAACATCTCCTGAATCGCTCGAGTATGCATTGATGCCGGAATCGAGTGAAGCGATTGCGGGACAGTTCGATTTGAAGCGGGCAGAGTTGATTGAGATCGAAGTGGAAGCGCAAACCGGTCATCCGTTAGAAACGATTGATTCGTTGATTGGACAATCGGAAGGAAAGGTTCAAGAAACGTTAGGAGAGCCAGATGGGAAACGTGACGATGAATGGGATTATGAGCGATTGACTGTCGTGTTTGAAAAGGGAGACGTGCAGTCAGTTTTAATCGATCTTGATAAACGACCAGACGACTTGGTTGCATTACTCGGCGAACCGAAAGAAAAGACAGAACACAAACTCGGAACAGAGTGGGATTACGGTCAATCCTTCTTCGAATCATTCTTCACGTTCTTTGGTCTTGAAACGGAGAAGCAGTTTATTGAAAAAAATGACGCGATGTATTTATTGATTCAATGAAAAAAGAGGGACATTCCATTTTGGAAGCCCCTCCTGTACATAAATGATTACTTTTTACGCATTGATTTCATGACGAACGATACGATCAAAATAAGGATAATCGCACCGATAAGAGCTGGGATAATCGCGATATCCGCTACGATTGGTCCGAAATCACCGAAGATGAGTCCACCCAACCAAGCACCGATAATCCCCGCGATGATGTTACCAATGATTCCACCTGGTACGTCTTTACCTAGAATTAATCCTGCTAACCAACCGATGATACCTCCGATAATCAAATAAAGAATAAACCCCATCATTCATTTCTCCTTCCTCTGTTTGCCCATTGTTCTTTTCAACGATTTTGTGGAACAATGGGAGTATTGATGTTTTATTTTAAAATGCCTTACAGTTCAGATTATTCCCATGTGACAACATTTAAAACATATACCACGAAAAAAAGTTGAAAATGAAAGGTGTGGTTTTCATGCTGCACGTCGATCGATTGAACGGCGGATATATCGGTAAACAAGTTTTGCATGACGTTTCGTTTGAAGTGAACAAAGGAGAACTCGTTGGGTTAATAGGGCTAAATGGAGCTGGTAAATCGACGACGATCAAACACATTTTGGGTCTGTTGTCACCACTGTCCGGAAAAATCGAAATTGATGGAGAAACATTAGAGTCTTCAGAGAAAAGGTATCGTAAGAAAGTAAGTTACATACCGGAGACACCGATTTTATACGAGACGTTAACCTTACAAGAACACATTGAGTTGATGGGGAAAGCATATGACGTAAGTCCTGAAGAATTGACCGAACGGACAAATCGCTTAGCGAAAGAAATGCGAATGGAAAAACAGCTCACATGGTTCCCGTCCGTCTTCTCGAAAGGGATGCGTCAAAAGGCGATGATCTTATGTGCGCTCGTGACGAAGACACCGCTCCTCATCGTCGATGAGCCGTTCGTTGGTCTCGATCCATTAGCGATTCGTCAGTTGCTGCAACTCTTTGATGAGTACAAACAAGACTGTGCGATTTTGATGTCGACCCATATTCTTGAGACTGCGGAGCGGCATTGCGACCGTTTCGTCTTCCTTCATCAAGGTGTCGTCATTGCGAACGGAACGGCCGCACAGTTGCGAGACAAGTATCAATTGTCACCTGATGCGACACTCGATGACATTTATGTAGAGGCGATTGCGTCGGAGGAACGGTCGTCATGAATCGATTTACTTCAAGACTCGGCAACTGGATGGAAGAAGTCGTCAAATATAGTCGCTACGTCGCAAACGGCGGACTCTTGTTCACGCTCTACTTCACTTTGATTTACGGGGCATTCGTCTATAACAACTTTTTAGAACGTATTGATGGGACGTTCCCGGGGGTGTGGATTGCCGCAACGGTTCTCATTCTCATCCCGCTCGGCCATCGACCGAGAACGTTTATCCAAGAGGCGGATCAAGTGTTCCTCCTCCCTGAATTAGGGACGATTCGCTCCTATATGATTGGTGTGCGCTTGTTCAATATCGGATTCGCGACAATCCGTGCACTCCTTCTCTTACTCATTTTATTGCCGCTTCTCGTGCGGACGGAGAGCTATACGGGAATTGAGGTATTATCGTTCGTTGTCACGATGACGTTACTGTCGGCTGCGGGTCGATTGGCAAAAATGGAAGGGGTACGCGAATGGCTCATCGTCCCGTTCGCGCTCGTGAGCGGCGCATGTCTTCTAATGGATTGGACAGAGTGGGCGTGGGTGCCCGCGTTCATGCCGTTCATTTTCTTACATGTAAAACGAAACGAACGAATCCCACTCTTACACTGGTTGGCGCTTGAGGAGAAGAGTCGGGCTCAGTTTGAACGAGTCATCAGCTGGTTCGTCGACTTGCCGACCTTGAAAGAAGAAGTGCGGGAACGACGACTTCTGACAAAGCTGCTCGAAAAACGAGTGCTCCAACGCGTCGATGCGTCCCGTTACGTGTACGGTCTTCGGATTATTCGTTCGAACGACTCCCTCGACCTGATCCTTCGATTGACGGCGGTGGCGCTCATCGTCATGTGGATGTCAGGCGGTTGGTATGTAGGATTCGTCACACCACTATTCGTAGGGTTGACAGCGTTACAGCTCGTTCCATTGTTTAAACGGTTAGAGGCGATTTCCATTGTGTCCTGGCTACCAATCACTCGTCAAGAGCGGATCGAAGGCTATTCGTGGTGGGCGATGCGGTTACTCATCGTGCAATCCATCGTGCTCGTACTCGCCTCGGTTGGATTTGGTGCGACATGGGACGCGGCAGTCGGGCTGGTTTTATCCATCGTGGTCATTCGTTACTATTTAAGACGGTTGACATGAAAAGAAGGACATCCGATTCTGGATGTCCTTCTCGCGTGATTGATGTTATTTCTTAGGAGACATGACCGATACGCTTGAACCGAGAATCTTCGGAAGGCGTCCTGGTTTCTCTGTTGTTTCTTCGACTTCACCATATGCTGATACACCATGCTCTGCGATATCGAGACCGACATCTTCTTGTTCTTCCGTGACACGAAGTCCGATTGTGACGTCAAGGAGTTTCAAGAAAGCATAGCTTCCGCCACCGGCGATGACCATTGCGATCAATACACCGAGTGTCTGAACGCCGAGCTGTGTCAAACCGCCGCCGTAGAAGAGTCCTGCAGAACCGATTCCTGTAATCTCGACGAGTCGAGGAGAAGCGAAGAAGCCGAGTGCGAGTGTTCCGATGATCCCAGCCACCCCGTGTACGGAGAAGGCACAGAGTGGGTCATCTACATATTTCGCCATCAAGATGCTTGTTCCGTATGTTGCGATTGATGCGAGTGCACCGATGACGACGGCTGCCCAAGGTTCCACAAACGCACAAGCTGCTGTGATGGCAACGAGTGCTCCGAGAACACCGTTGACGATCGTTGGAATGTCCGCCGTTTTACGGTGGAGCATGACGATGGCAAGGGCACCGAGCGCACCAGCTGCTGTTGCGAGCATTGTTGTCAACGCCACGTAACCGAAGAATCCGTCAGCGACCGACATCGTCGAACCAGCATTGAATCCGAACCAGCAAAGCCAGAGTACGAGACCGCCAACGACCGTCAAGACGTGGTTGTGACCAGCGAGTGATTCCGTCTTGCGACGTGGTTTCAGGATGATGGTCGCCATGAGAGCTGCCATCCCACCTTGAAGGTGAACGACCGCCGAACCTGCGAAGTCTTGCATCCCCATCGATCCAAGCATTCCGCCAGCCCATACTGAGCGTGCAACGATTGGGTAGAGGATGGCAACGAAGAAGATACCGAAGAGAACGTAGGCAGAAAGCTTAGCCCGTTCCGCAAATCCACCCCAAGCGATGGCGAGGGATACCGCAACGAATGATAACTGGAATAAGAATTTGATGTCGATTGATACGTTCGCCCAATCGAGGCTTGTGAACGATCCGCTTAAGAAGAATCCTTCTGTTCCAAACCAAGTCGTTCCGTCACCGAATGAGAGGCCGAATCCGACCGCCCAAAAAGCGAGTGCCGCCACAGAGAGGCTGATAATTTGTTTGACCGCGACGTGACCGGCGTTCTTCGCCCGAAGCGTCCCTGTCTCGAGTAATCCGAAACCTAATTGCATCGTCAATACGAGCAATGCAGCGATGAGTACATACAGCGTGTCCATATAATAGAGAATGTCTTCCATGTTCATGCCCTCCTTTTTCTTAGGTGCTTTCCAAAAGTTGACTTCAGTGTAAAACGAAAATTTGATGTTGGATTGCATTTTGTCAGATTATCTGACATAGTTTTTTTATTAAGGAGGGCGAGGGTGAATGGACTATAAATCGAAGAAAGTAATCGGGATGGGCGTCGTGACTGAGTTGACGGGACTTTCTGAGCGTCAGGTCCGTTATTATGAAGAAAAAGGTCTCGTCTTTCCTGAACGTACGAAAGGCGGTTCACGTAAATATTCTTTCCATGACGTGGAGCGTTTGGTCGAAGTGGCGACCAAACTAGAGGATGGGTGGCGAATTCAAGATATTAAAGAGCGCGAGCGTCGATTATCGGCGAAGCAGCGTGATGATTTGATTCGCGGTCAGTTGAATTCGGCTTTCCGAACATTTCCGACAAAAAAATGACACAAAGAAAACACAATGAAAATGCTTCACATTAGCATAATTCTAATTAATTTCTGTATAATGTTTTTGAGTTCACAAACACGAGAATAAAGAGTGTAGGAGAAATTTAGAGGGGAATGACGCGACGTATGAACGATACTATTTTAAAAGCGTTTAAAGGAGAGGCGACGGACTATGTACCAGTATGGTATATGCGCCAAGCCGGACGCTATCAACCGGAATATCGAGAGATTAAAAAGACGAGGTCACTATTCGAGATCACGCATGATCCTGAACTTTGTGCATATGTCACGGAACTTCCGGTGAAACAACTCGGAGTCGACGCGGCCATTCTATATAAAGACATCATGACGCCACTTCCGTCGATGGGAGTGGATGTCGAGATTAAGAGCGGAATCGGACCGGTCATCGACAACCCATATCGAACGATGGAAGATGTGGAACGCTTAAAGCCGTTAAACCCAGATGATATCTCATACGTCTTCGACACAATCCGTTTACTTCGGGAACGATTAGAAGTACCGCTCATCGGCTTTTCAGGGGCGCCGTTCACATTGGCGAGCTACATGATCGAAGGTGGTCCATCACGGAACTACCATCGCACGAAAGCGCTCATGTATGCAGAACCGGATGTCTGGAATGCATTGATGGAAAAACTCGGTGATATGGTTATCACGTATGCGAAGGCGCAAGCGGATGCTGGCATTCAGGCGTTCCAATTGTTTGATTCGTGGGTCGGGACGCTCAGCCGTAAAGACTACGCGCGTTACATCAAGCCGACGACGGAACGTATTTTCAAAGAATTACGTTCTCTTGACATCCCGCTCATCATGCATGGAGTCGGAGCGAGTCATCAAATCGAAGAATGGCACGACCTTCCACTTGATGTGGTCGGACTCGATTGGCGTCTATCCGTACAAGAAGCGCGCGACCGCGGGATCACAAAGGCTGTCCAAGGAAACTTGGACCCGTCGTTCTTACTGGCACCGTGGCCGGTCATCGAAGAGAAGGTAAAAGAAATTTTGGATGAAGGAATGAAGCAGCCAGGATACGTCTTCAACTTGGGACATGGGGTGTTCCCAGAAGTCGATCCAGCCGTACTCGTCAAATTGACGGCATTCATTCACGATTACTCACGCGAAAAAATGGGAGGCAATGAATCATGAAAACAGTCGGACTACTTGTCATGGCGTACGGGACACCGTACAAGCCGGAAGATATCGAACGCTACTACACGCACATTCGGTACGGACGTAAACCATCGCCGGAAGCGCTCCAAGATTTAACGGAACGCTATGAAGCGATTGGCGGCGTATCTCCACTCGCAAAAATCACGATCGATCAAGCGGAGACGCTTCGTGATATCTTGAATGAGCGCCATGTAGGTGAAATCGAGTTCAAACTGTATATCGGATTGAAGCATATCGAACCGTTCGTAGAAGATGCGGTCGCGCAAATGGCGAACGACGGCATTAAAGAAGCGGTATCGGTCGTCTTGGCACCTCATTACTCGTCATATAGCGTCAAGTCATATAACGGTCGTGCTCATGAAGAAGCAGCGAAGTATGGCATCGACATCCGTTCAGTCGACTCATGGTATGATGAGCCGAAATTTATTAACTGGTGGGCAGAGGCGATCAAAGAGACGTTCGCGAACTTGCCTGTACCGGCTGAAAAAGCATGTCTCATCGTATCAGCACATAGTCTTCCTGAAAAGATCTTGGCTGGGGGCGACCCGTATCCAGATCAATTGAAAGAGACGGCAGATAAGATTGCTCAGGCGACAGGTGTACCAAACGTTGAAGTTGGTTGGCAGTCAGAAGGAAACACACCGGATCCATGGATTGGACCGGACGTGCAAGATTTGACGGCTGAACTTTATGAAAAACATGGCTACGAAGCGTTCGTTTACACGCCGGTCGGCTTTGTCGCAGACCATCTCGAAGTATTATTCGACAACGATGTCGAATGTAAAGTCGTCTGTGACCGCCTCGGTGTCCACTACGCACGTCCAGCTATGCCAAATGCAGAGCGAAGCTTCATCGAAGCCATCGCGGATCGAATGGAAAGCGTGATCGTGCATCATGCGTAATTTTACGATTGTCGGTGGTGGGATCACAGGTCTCACCGCCGCTTTTTATGCGGAGCGTTATTTGCCGGAAGACGTATCAATCACATTGCTCGAGGCGACAGACCGTCTCGGTGGAAAGATTGACACGTATGAGACGGGCGAGTTTGCGGTTGAACGCGGACCAGATTCGTACGTTTTTCGAAAGACAGCCATGACAGAATTGATTGAAGACGTCGGTTTGGGTGACGAACTCGTTCGAAACGGCGTCGGACAGGCTTATGTTCTCCATCGTGACGGACTCCATCCAATTCCAAAGCAGACAGTGATGGGAATCCCGCTCGACGTCAACGCGTTTCGTGAGACGACGTTGCTCTCGGAAGAAGAACACGAAGACTTGAAAAAAATGTTACTGACACCACCTGATGTAGAAGCACCAGATTCGGACGTCTCGCTTGGTCTATACCTTCGTGAACGTGTCGGGGACCCAATCGTCGACCGCTTGATCGAACCGTTGCTCTCTGGTATCTACGCCGGGGACATCGATCAAATGAGTGCGATGTCGACATTCCCACAGTTCATCGAGGGAGAAAAGAAATACGGGAACTTGTATGAAGGGATGCGTCATCTACGTCCCGAACAACGGGTCGCTGAGGTCGGGGCGAAAAAAGTAGGGCAGTTTGCCTCATTAAAACGAGGACTCAAATCGCTCACGGATCGTCTGGCCGAACGATTGGAACGGACGGAGATTGTATTGAACTGTGCCGTCGAACAAGTGTCCGAGCGCGAGGACGGGTATCGGTTATTTACGAATCGTGGAGATATCGACACGGATCATCTCGTATTGACGGTCCCACCACGCCTCATTCGTCAGTTCCTCCCGAAAGTCGATAGTGACTTTTTGGCGGATATGAAACCACATGCGACGGCGACTTGTTCGCTTGTCTTTAAAGAAGAAGATATCGAGCTCCCATTCGTCGGGACGGGATTTGTGACGAGTCAGGAAGCAGACGTGACGATAACGGCTTGTACGTTCATCGACCAGAAATGGCCACATGCCGTGCCGGAAGGATATCACGTCCTCCGTGTCTTTTTAGGTCGCCCGGGGGCAGATGACATCGTGGAAGCGTCCGATGAAGAAATCATCGAGACAGCGTTACATGATCTTCGAGGTCTCATGCAAATTCACCGTGATCCGATTCAGACAGTCGTCAGTCGACTTCGTGACGGACTGCCACCGTATGCCGTTTTTCATGCGGATCGCGTCAAAGCGCTTCGTGCCGAGATGAGCCGGGTATATCCTGGAGTCATTCTGGCTGGAATCGCCTATGACGGAATCGGGATGCCGGACTGTGTGAAGAGTGTTCGGGAACAAGTGAAAGCATTGCGTGAAAAAAATTGAGATTTGATGAAGGGAGGGTTCGGATTGTTCCGAATCCCTCTCTTTTTGTTATAGTTAGAAGCGAAAGAGAAAAAGGAGTGATGGAAGATGGTAACGTATAAACTTTTTGTATCAGACATGGACGGTACGATTTTGCACAACCACACCAAGATTGCGAACGAGACGGCAGAAATCGTTCGTGAAGCAGAGGCAGCAGGCATTCGATTCGCAATTGCGACGGGGCGCAACTATGTGAATGCGAAACAAATCCTGGATGAGGTCGGACTTTCTTGCCCAATCGTATCGTCGAATGGGGGACGTGTGCTCGACACATCAGGAGAAGTCCTTCATGAGATCGACTTGACGATCGAAGAGGCTCTTCAGGTCATTGAAGTCCTTCATCAAGATCACAAGTATGCGGACGTCTTTTACGAGATGTACACGGAAGCTGGACTCGTGGCGAGCCGTGGCGATTTGATTGAAGCATCGATGAAAAACTTGAAAGCGAATGGTGACGACCGCTCGCTCGAGATGTATGAATTCTTTAAGAATCGCTATTACGTCAATGAAGACGTCAAGATTGTCGACGATATCGAAGGCTTCATTCGTAAGGAAGCAGGACGTGTCTATAAGTTCATCGCGTTCTCAAGCCATCTCGAGAAAATGACGGCGCTTTGGAAAGAAATCGAAGCACAAGTCGAAGGCGTATACGTCACATCTTCAGGTAATGACAACATTGAAGTGATGGCACACGGTGCAGATAAAGGGAACGGTGTGACAAAACTCGCTGAACATTATGGCATCGATTTATCGGAAGTCGTCGTCATCGGGGATAACTTGAATGACGTACCGATGTTCAAAGTGGCCGGAAAAGGGATTGCGATGGGGAACAGCCATGAGGACTTGATTGCCATCAGCGACCACGTCACAGAGCGTCACGACGAGTACGGGGTGGCGAACGCCTTGAAACGAGTGATGACAGGTGAGTGGAAGTAAAAGATTTGTCGAGTCATCGTCTCGTCTCATATAATACGAGTAACGAACATCCGACTAGGAGGAAATAGACTGTGAAATTTATTTTTAATCCAGATATCCGCGACCCGAAGCTTAACTTGGCGGTCGAAGAGTATATCTTAAAACACTTGAACGTAGACCATGAAGACTACTTCTTGTTCTATATCAACGGTCCATCGATTATCATCGGGAAAAACCAAAACACGTCTGAAGAGGTCAACTTGAAGTACATCGAAGAGAACGGCATCGATGTCGTACGTCGCCTCTCTGGTGGCGGTGCAGTCTATCACGATGAAGGAAACTTGAATTTCAGCTTCATCACAAAAGACGATGGCAACTCGTTCAATAACTATAAGAAGTTCACGCAACCGATTGTGGATGCCTTACGTAACCTCGGTGTCGAGGCGGAGCTAACAGGCCGTAACGATATTCAGGTCGGTGAACGTAAAATCAGCGGGAACGCACAATTCACGACGCGCGGACGCATGTTCAGCCACGGGACGCTCATGTTCAACTCGAACATTGAAGAAGTCGTCAATTCGCTCAACGTCTCGGAAGAGAAAATGCGTTCAAAAGGAATCAAGTCGGTCCGTAGCCGTGTGGCGAACATCACTGAATTTTTAGAGCGTGAGATGGAGATGGAACATTTCGTCGAAGCGTTGCTCCATTCGATTTACGATGGAGAGCAGCCAGAGCGTTACGTGCTTCGTGACGAGGATTGGGAAATTGTCCACGATATTTCGAAAGAGCGTTATGCGAACTGGGACTGGAACTTCGGGAAATCGCCGAAGTTTGATGTCGAGTCGAAACGTCGCTTCCCAATCGGGACGATCGATGTCCGCTTGAACGTCAACAAAGGGACGATCACTGAGGCGAAGATTTACGGTGATTTCTTCGGTGTCGGTGACATCCAAGATGTCGAGCAGGCGCTCGTCGGAACTCGTTTCGAACGTGCGGCCATCCGCGAGCAATTGATGCAACTCGATCTGAAGCACTACTTCGGAAATGTTGAGCTCGAGGAATTGGTTGATTTGATTAGTTAAAAGTAAAAAGGTGTTTCGGGATGAATTTCCGAAACACCTTTTTGATGTGATTCAAGAAAGGTTAACTTATTTCTGCTTTAAGGATGTCTAGGTTTCTCTCATAAAAATCTATATTTTGTTCAAGTCCTCTGCGGTTACACCACCCAATACTGTTAAAAGCATCAGTAAATCGATAAAACGGAAGAACGCGTTCGAGATCGTTCAATGGTCGAATACTTGTGTAACCTTCTTGATAGGCTTCGTATAACTGTAAATCATGACTCAGATAGTCCCGATAAATCTTAGTGAAATCGACTTCTGTTGAACCAAAACGAACGGTTTCAAAGTCAATCAAACTTGAGACTTCAGATGATGTGACGAGGATATTACCTGGTCTAAAATCCATATGTATAAAACTAGGTCCATCAGGTTCCGGGAGCTGCAGTTTCATTTTTTCAAAAGTATGAATGGCTTTGTTATATAATGATTCCTCCAACAAAGGCTTTGCATCTGTCGCAAAACTATAAAATTGACGATCTAGAAATTGCGGCCACTCTTGAAAAACATTTTCGATATATGTGATTTTTTGATTAGTTGGTGGTGGAATGGAATGCATCTTAGCGTGCACTTCTCCCACCTGAAAAGCGATTGTGGCCGATGAATCTACGGAAAGTTGTACACCGGTTGATTCTTTCAAGAGCAGGGCACCGCTTGAATGTTCATCACCAGTCCAAAAGTCTAGCAATGTCGGGATTGGAATGTGAGCTTTTAAAAGTCGGTAAGCTTCAAGTTCACGAAATAATTTCACTTTCGAGAATGGGATTTTGATATAGACAGTCTCACCATTAGCTTGCACACACCGATAAACAGTTGAACTAAATGAATTTTCAACAGGAGCGGAATGTTGAATGTCCAAATCAAAAATATGGATAAGTTTTTCGAGCAATGTTCTCCCCCCTCAACACAAAAATCTATACATCTGACTAAAATACTTCACTCCAAAGTATAGCACCGGATTATAGATGTTTGGCAGTTTCGTGAACGTTGATGCTACGGATTGCACCTAGAAATAATAAGGCGTATCATAATTTATGCAAACGCTTTCGTAGAGGCTGATCAAAATAGGAGGAGTAACGATGTATCGAAGGCTCAGTGAATGGATGGATCCAAGTCGGATGTGGGTGACGGAACAAGCGACGTTTGAACGGGCTGTCATGGCGATAGGACTAGAGTTGGAACGTAAACAGATTATCGATTCTTCATTTACACGAGTGATTCTGGATCAAGAAGCGATTATTCCGTCCGGAGTGAGTGACGTGGCCGAACCGGTGGCTGTCATCGATGTCCCAATCTCAATTTCAAAACGAGACGGCATCTCACTCCTTCATCTGTTGAATCCATGCGAGATGAAGACGATCACCGGTGAAACGATTCACGCGAAAGCCATCTTATTGATTACAGCTACGACGGAACCGAAAAAGCAGGCGTATCACAAATTGATTGATGATTTACTCATGGATGATGAGTCACTCCAAGCGCTTGTTCACGTTCAAAGCCGAACGGGATTATATCACTTACAGACGAACTTTTTGGAAGCGTTTTCTTATTGAAACATTTCATGTACAATAGAAGTAATTGAAAAGAGCGCGGACAACGTGCTCTTTTTTATGGCTCAAAAGTGAATCATCATTCATTTAAAGGGGGATTACCATGGCAAACTTAGTCAAGTCACTACAAGAAGTGGTGGCTGCTCACCCGCAAAAAGCAGCGTATGTGTTTGGGGAAGACACAGTGAGTTACGGACAGTTTTATGGGCAAGTCAAGGCGATGGCATCGACGCTTGAACAAAAAGGGATTGGACAAGGCGATCACGTCGCCCTCGTTCTCGGCAACAGCCCAGCGTTCTTGATCGCGTACTTCGCCGTGTTGTCACGTGGAGGGGTCGTCATTCCGATCAACCCTACATACACGCCTGATGAAATGGCCTACATTCTGCTTGATGGGGACGTCAAAGGGATTGTCGGATTGTCACCGCTCGTCGCGCAGGCAGAGACGGCACTCTCGAAGTTGCCTCAGTTGAAACTCGTCATCTCTGTCCCTTATGCGGATGTACCGGCATTGAAGCGTGAAGGTGAAATTGAGTTTATCCCGTTCGCGGAAGCGTTCGCACAAGCGGAAGGAACGTTCATTGAAGTCGATGAAGAAGAGGTCGCCGTCATTCTCTATACGAGTGGAACGACTGGAAAACCAAAAGGTGCGTTATTAACCCACCGGAACCTGTTCTCGAATGCGCATTCGATTGGAGAGTATTTGGACATCACACCGGAAGACAAGGCGTTGGCGGCATTACCGATGTTCCATGTGTTCTGTTTGACGGTCATCGTCAACGCGCCACTCCTTCGTGGGGCTACGATTGTCATCTTACCGAAGTTCTCACCACAAGACGTATTCGACTTGGTGCCGAAGCATCGTGTGACATTGTTTGCGGGAGTACCGACGATGTACAACTTCTTGCTGCAGACGGCGATGAAAGTACCGGCCTATACGTCCGCGTTGAAACATGTCCGCGTGTTCGTCTCAGGAGGGGCAAGTTTACCGGTTCAATTGCTCGAGTCATTTGAGCAGATGTTCGAATGTAAAATTCTCGAAGGGTATGGTCTGTCTGAGGCGTCACCGGTCACTTGCTTCAATCCGCTCCACGGCGAGCGAAAAGCGGGATCGATTGGACCTTCAATCGTTCATGTCGAAAACAAAGTTGTCGACGAGCTTGGGGAAGAAGTCGGCGTCGGCGAAGTCGGGGAATTGATTGTACGTGGACCGAACGTCATGAAAGGGTATTACAAGTTGCCGGAAGAGACGATGATGACGCTTCGCGACGGCTGGCTCTATACGGGGGATTTGGCTCGACGTGACGAGGACGGTTATTTCTATATCGTCGACCGGAAAAAGGATATGGTCATCGTCGGAGGCTATAATGTATACCCTCGGGAGGTAGAAGAAGTTCTATATCAACATCCTGATATCGTAGAAGCGGCGGTGATTGGTGTGCCGGATGCGGAGCAAGGAGAAGCGGTGAAGGCGTTTGTCGTCACGAAACATGAAGACGTGACAAAAGAGGATATTCGTGCGTACACACAAACAAAGTTGGCGAAATATAAGCAACCGACTTATATTGAAATCATCGAAGAACTTCCGCGAAATACGACAGGTAAGATTTTACGAACCGTCTTGAAGAGCGAGGCATTCCAAAATAGTTGAGCAGAAAGGAGCGACTTCATGTCGTTCCTTTTTTTATCGTTTCGTTTGACACTATTACGGGGTAGGGGTATATTAATAGTGAGGTGATCAACATGGATGAATTTTTGCATGACCAACCACTCGTTCCGCGTGATGATGCTGAGCGGGAGGCACTCGGAAAGCGTCTAAAACGAATCGAAGGACAAGTCCGGGGAATTCAAAAGATGGTCGAGAATGACCGCTATTGTGTCGATATTTTGACACAGACGTCAGCCATTCAGGCCGCGCTGAAGCAAGTCGAGATGCAACTGTTAGAACGTCATATGCGCAAGTGTTTGGTTCACGCGAGTGAGACGGAGGACATGGAACCTTACATTGATGAATTGATGACAATTGTCAGCCGCATCAAAAAATAAGGAGGGATGTCATGAAAACCGTTGAGTTATCCATACAAGGAATGACCTGTGCGGCTTGTTCGGCACGAATTGAAAAAGTGTTGAACAAGATGGACGGAGTGGAAGCGACGGTCAACCTGCCGCTCGAGACGGCAACGATTCGTGTCGATGAAGGCATTACAGAAGAAGAACTGATCGCCCGAATCGAAAAAATCGGATATGGAGCTGAACCGAAAGCAGAGATGGCGCCACCGCATGACTTACGTCCATTACAGCGGAAAGTTATCATCTCTGCCTTGTTGTCGGCACCTTTACTCCTCGTCATGTTGACGCATATACCAGGACTCGGATTTCATGCACCATGGCTGATGAACCCGTGGTGGCAACTCGCTCTGGCGACGCCCGTTCAGTTTTGGATTGGCGCACAGTTTTATCAAGGGGCCTATAAGAGCTTAAAGAGCGGTTCGGCGAACATGGATGTACTCGTCGCGACTGGAACGTCGGCCGCATATTTTTACTCTGTTTTTGAAATGATTGTGCACCCGATGAATCCGCATCTTTACTTCGAAACGAGCGCCGTCCTCATCACGCTCGTCTTGCTCGGGAAATGGTTAGAGGGACGAGCGAAAGAGAAGACGACCGATGCGTTGAAATCACTCTTGTCACTTCAAGCGAAAGAGGCAATCCTCTTTGTCGATGGAGAAGAACGCTCTGTCGCCGTTGAACTCGTCAAAGTAGGTGACGTTCTCGTTGTGCGTCCAGGAGAGAAGATTCCAGTGGACGGACGCATCATCGAAGGGGAGACGGTCATTGATGAATCAATGTTGACGGGTGAATCAATTCCAGCCGAGAAAACGGTCGATGCTGAAGTTGTCGGCGGTACGATTAACCAGTCCCATCAGATCCTCATGCGGGCAGAACGAGTCGGGAAAGAGACAATGCTCGCTCAAATCGTCCGTGTCGTCGAGCAGGCACAAACGGATAAGGCACCGATTCAACGGCAGGCCGACCGTATCTCTAGTGTGTTCGTGCCAATCGTCGTAGCCATAAGTGCCGTCACATTTGCCGTCTGGGCATTTCTTTTAAATGATATCGATACGGCCATTCGCGCATCAATTGCAGTACTTGTCATCGCTTGTCCGTGTGCGCTCGGTTTGGCAACACCGACATCGATCATGGTCGGAACGGGACGAGCGGCCGAACAAGGGGTGTTGTTCAAAGGTGGCGGGCAACTCGAATCACTTAATGAAGCAAACATCGTCGTTTTTGACAAAACAGGAACATTGACGAACGGGACACCGGAAGTGGTAGAAACGTTCGGAGATGAAGCGGCGCTCCGCCGTGCTGTCATGGCAGAACGGCAATCAACACATCCTTTGGCGGCAGCAATCGGTCGAGAACACGGTGATGGTATCGTGACGAAAGTGGAAGAGCTGGCGGGTCGTGGTGTCAAAGCGGTCGTTGATGGGAAAGAACTCATCATCGGGTCTGTCCGAATGATGGAGGAACTTGGATTCGTGTTGCCGGATTGGTCGATGCGGGCGATGACCCCAGTCTATGTAGCGGATGAGAGCGGGATTGTCGCGGCGTTCGGACTACAAGATCAATTGAAACCGAAAAGCCGTGATGTCGTGCAAGCACTTAGCCAAACACGTGACGTGTATGTGTTGACGGGTGACCGAAAAGAAGTCGCCTATGCGATTGCCGATGAACTTGGCCTTCCACACCATCAAGTCATTGCCGAAGTCCTTCCGGTCGAGAAGGCAGACCAAATCGAACGCTTGAAGCAATCAGGTCGTGTCGCCATGGTGGGGGATGGGATGAACGACGCTCCTGCCCTTGCAGTCGCGGACGTCGGGATTGCATTCGGTAGTGGTACTGATGTCGCGCTCGAGGCGGCAGATGTTACAATTGTAGGGCAAGACATTGAAGGCGTGAGTCGAGCGATGAATATGAGCCGCTTGACGATGAAAAACATTCGTCAAAACTTGTTCTGGGCGCTCGCTTATAATAGTCTTGGCATACCGGTTGCTGCAGCGGGGTTACTTGCTCCATGGATTGCCGGTGCGGCGATGGCGTTCAGCTCGGTGTCTGTCGTCTTGAACGCATTACGATTAAAAACACAAGGAGGATCATCATCATGAAAGAAACAACGTTAACAGTAGAAGGTATGACATGCAATCATTGCAAGGCTGCCGTTGAGGGAGCATTGAATGAATTGAACGGTGTCGAATCAGCAACCGTATCGCTTCAAGAGCATCGTGTCGACGTGATTCACGAAGATTCTGTCTCACGCGAGGCGATGGTCGAAGCAGTCGAAGAGCAAGGATACGACGTAAAGGCATAAGAAGGGTCCCGAGTGAAATCGGGACTTTTTTTGTGGTATTCAACAAATAGGATGTGTGCTATATTTAAGTTGATAATGAGAATCGGTATCAACGGGAGGCGGACATCATGGAAATCATCATGATCAGTGGAGTGTTGGCGTTGATTAGTGGGGGCACAGCGTTTTTGGCGCAACAGCTACGAACAAATTCAGTACGTTGAAGAAGGTGCGATTTCGTTGCCTTCTTTTTTTTTGACTCTAAACCTTTCCCATCATTTCACGACAATTGTTTGATATGATGAGAAAAAACGTGTTGAGGTGACTTGAATGTATACAATCTACTTAGTCGACGATGAAGCAAATTTGAATAAAATGCTCGTCACGTATCTAGAACAGGAAGGATACAACGTTCGCTCATTCGCGGACGGGACATCCGCGCAAGAAGCGATCCCGGATCAGCCAGACTTATGGGTGCTTGACATCATGCTGCCGGACTTGGATGGTTTTCAATTGCTGAAACAAATCAAGGCCGTCAATGCCAATACACCGACCATCTTCATTTCAGCCCGAGACGAGGACATCGACAAAATCATTGGTCTTGAGATGGGATCGGATGATTACATTGCGAAGCCATTTCTCCCGAGAGAACTTGTCATTCGCGTCAAAAAACTGATTGATCGTGTTTACGGATCGAAGTCGAATGAACATATCGAGTACGGAGAGTATACAATCTATCCGGACAAACGACTCATCAAACACGGGGATGAAGAGATTGATTTGACTTCGAAAGAATTCGACTTACTCCTTCTCTTCCTCGAACATCCGGGTTCGGCTTTATCGCGTGAACAGATTCTTGAAGGAGTTTGGGGGAACGATTATTTCGGTTCGGACCGAGTCGTCGATGATTTGGTGCGCCGCGTTCGTAAGAAACTGCACCGTCTCGAGCTCGAAACGCTTTACGGTATCGGCTACCGTCTCGTCAGACCATGATGAACGCCATCAAACCGAAGCGTCTCATGTGGAAGATTTGGGTGCTCATCCTTCTCATCATCGTGACCCTCGCGCTTATGATTTTGATCACGGTCCGCTCTTCCATCACCCAGTTCATCGATGAACAAGTATATGAGACGTTACGAGATGTAGACTATTATTTGGGCAATACGAACGAGTTGGAGAATTATCCGCAAAATCCGATCGAGTATGACCGGCGTCAGCAAGAGTCGCGTTCGGTCAATCAATTGATTTTTCTTCCGAACGGACGAATCATCTACGGATCGGCCCCGCTCGAATTGACGAATCGAATGTATCAGGAGGCGTTGAACCAAAGTGGGCAAGTCGAGCGCTATCAGACGACGATTGACGGGGAAGACGTCTATTACATCATTCGTCAAAATGAATACGATGGTACCATCGTCTATCAAGCATCCTACGCTTGGGATGCGTACCGTCGTGAATTAGTCTCGACGTTGTATTTGCGCATTTCAATTTTGATTGGTGTCATCAGTCTCTTGTCGCTCATCCCGGCACTGCTCATGTCTCGACAGTTGACGAAACCGATCGTCGAGATGGAACGTGCGGTCGAGAAAATTTCGAATCGCCAATGGGAGACGGCTCTTCCGCTAGATCGACAAGATGAACTTGGACAATTGGCTCATTCAATCGATGCGATGCGCAAAGAATTGAAGGAACAGGATCTCGCTCAACAAGCGTTACTCCAAAACATCTCACATGATTTGAAAACGCCAATTATGGTCATCCGTGGATATGCCCAGTCGATCGGGGACGGGATCTATCCGACGGGAGACTTGAAGGGGTCTTCTGAAGTCATTGACGAAGAGGCATCTCGACTTGAAAAGAAAGTTGTCGACTTGCTGTATGTGACGAAGCTCGAATATTTCAAAGGACAAGAGATGAAACTTGAACCGATCAATCTGGATAAATTGATGGAACTCCTTGTCGCGCGCTTTAAACTGAGAGGACAGCTTGATTGGGAAATCAATGGAGAAGGCGGAGAGATGCTCGGGGACGGGGAACAGATTCGGGTCGCATTCGAGAACGTTCTCGACAATGCGCTTCGTTATGCGGAGACATGCATCCGAATTGACTTGAACCGAGATGAGTCTGGCGTGGAAATCATCATCTTTAATGATGGGCCACCCGTTGACGAGAGCCTTGATTTATTCCATCAGTTCTCCCGTGGGAAACAAGGAAAGTTCGGACTCGGGTTATTTATCGTCCAACGGATTGTGACACTTCACACAGGGGAAGTCTCCCTTCGAAATACAGGAGACGGAACTGCGGTGAGATTTTATTTTCCACGACTCAAACCGAACAATGCTTTAAAATCTAACGCTTGATTTTGAAAACCAGCCAGGAAACGGCTGGTTTTTTTATGGGAAATGTCAAAAAGTCGATTTGCGGTGTTTGTTGAATCTTGGTATGAATGACATGTAAGTCATTACATACGTTATGGGGGATGAAAAGATGAGTAGATTGACCAATGAAACGAGAGCTTTAATTCCTGTATTTAACGAGTTTGGCGAAGCGGAGACGCTCGTGTATCAACCGGAAGGCGTGACACGAGTGAAAGGATCACCCATCAATCTGTTAGAGCATGCATGTTTATACTATGGATCGAGCATCCAAGGCAGAATCGAAGCCGCGCGTCACGTCCTCGGTCCACACCGGAAGACACCTGTCGTGATGGATTGGCACGCTGACGCGGTCTTCTTTCCGACGATTGCAAAGGAGAGCCCAGACTGTGCGTGGATCAATTTTCAGCACGTGACAGCCATCAAAAAAGACGGAAATCAGACACTCATTCAGTTTTTGACAGGTGAATCGGTCAAGGTTCACGTATCCGACCATACGGTGGCAAGGCAAAAACAACGGTCAATCGAATTATCATACGCATTTCAAAAACGTTTCCATGACAGCACATTGCAACACGCTTAAGGATTGAATTCAATACGAAACCCCTCTATGATGAAGAAGAGATATCATATGTGTATTTGCACATCTTCCGAAAGTGAGGGGTTTTTATGTTTTTTGAGAAAATGATTGAGCGAGGGAAACTGGTCATCGTGTTTCTTCTCGTTGCAATCATCGTAGGTGTGCTGACGTTTTTCCAGCTCCCTAAACGTGAGATTCCGGAAACGGGAATCAATATCGTACTCGTTCAAACACCATATCCTGGTGCGACTGCCGAAACGGTCGAACGAAGTGTGACTGGCGTGTTAGAAGAAGAACTACGTAGTCTAGAAGGAGTGGAGAACGTGACGTCGATTTCGGCTTCAGAGTTCTCAAATATTACGGTCGAGTATGCAGATGGGACTGACCAGGCAGAGTTTCAGGCGAATGTACGCCAAGCTTTGTCTGACGCAACACCAAAGCTGCCAGAAAACGCACTCGCACCGACAGTCAATGATTCCCTCGGTCAATTACCGGTCGCCTCTTACTTGTTGACAGCGGATGATCGTGAATCATTCGAGAATGTTCGTGCAGACATCGAAGAATTAGAATCGAACCTTCTGCGAACAGATGGTGTGACAGGAGTCACCGTCAAAGGTCTACCGGAGCAAGAGTATGTCATCTCACTCGACTCCGAAGAACTCAGTGCACGACAGCTCGCCTTCCCTGACGTGTTGACAGCAATCAACGAAGAGTATAAAACGACACCACTCGGTCGCCAATCGACCGATGAAGGCATCTATCAACTAGCAATCGACAACTTGACGAATGTGAACGATATGGAGCAAGTGATTGTCGGTTCATTCAATGGAGAGCCTGTCTTGTTAGAAGATGTCGGAACGGTTGAAGAGACGGCGAAAAGTGAGACGGACCTCGTTTCATTAGACGGAAAACCAGCCGTTTCCATCACTGTACCGATTGAGTCAGGTTTGGATATCCCAACGATGCAAGACCGTGTCAACGAGGTAGTGGAAGACGGTCTTGGAGATTTGGACGGTTTTGAGCTTGTTCCATATTATGAACAGGCGAAGGCTGTCGATGCAATCTTCTCGTCGCTGACGCGTGAATTCATTATCGCGATCATCGCCGTCATCGCCGTGACAACGATTGGTCTCACGTTCTCTGGGTCAATCATCGTCAGTTTGGCAATTCCATTGTCATTCTTGATTGCGTTGATCCCGTTACAATTCACCGGGGTCGACTTGAACCAAATCTCGATTATTGGAGCAATCATCGCCTTGGGGATTTTGGTTGATGACGCGATCGTCGTCAACGACAACATTTTACGACGGTACCGTAGTGGTGATTCCGCGATGCTCGGAGCAGTGCGGGGAACGAAAGAAGTATGGGGCTCGATTGTCACGTCGACACTCGCCGTCGTCTTCGCCTTCCTTCCGCTCACGTTGCTATCTGGAGCGAACGGAAACTTCATCCGTGCCTTGCCGACGGTGCTCGCGCTCTCTGTTTTGGCCTCGATGGTCATCAGTTTGACGCTCGTCCCGATCGCACAGTATCGCTTGAACCGAAAAGAAGTGAAAGTATCGAAGCGTGAACCGGGTTGGCTCGGCGGACCGCTCAATCGTCTCAGTAACTTCTATGCCGACCGTCTGTTACCGAGTGTCGCGAAACGTCCTTGGACGTTCGGGATTGTCGGTTTCGTCATTACGACAGCGTTATATGGCTTGATTCTTCTCACGCCGTTTGAGTTCTTCCCGGCGGCGAACCGTCCGGAAGTCGTGACAAGTGTGACGTTACCAGTACAGACGGATTTAGAAGAGACAGAAGCACGTCTTGAAGAAATCGAAGCAAGATTCCAGGAAGAAGAAGGGGTCGTTGAAACATCGATCTTTGCAGGTGGTGGACTTCCTGGTCTATTCACGGGTGGACTCGATCAGTCCGGTGAGAACACAGGGCAAGTCGTCGTCCGTGTCGATAATGAATCAATCGATGCCATCGAGTTGATTGATAAATACACGAATGAGTTGCGTGAAGCATATCCTGATGCAGAAATCTTCTTAGATACGCAACAACAAGGACCACCGGCGTCGGCTCCTGTCGAGTTCACGATGCGTAGTGAAACGATTGATCAGCTCGTCGCTGCACGGGACCAAGTGAAGACTGACTTGGAAGAAATCGATGGCGCCATCGTCCTCGATAACATCAAAGAGCCGTTCCAAACGCTCACATACGAGCTAAATCGTGAGGAGATGGCCCAAGCAGGTGTCACTGCGAAAGCCATCAGTGATCAAATCCGACTCGTCACAGACGGGATTCCAATCGGCACGTTCGATGACGGTGTGGAACAGCGTGACGTGAAGATTGTCATCGATGCGGAAGCGAACCGTGAGGCACTTGCGCTTGATGACATTTTAATCCCGGTCGAAACGGAAGCCGGTCCACCGGTTGCACCGCTTAGTACGTTCGTGACAGAAACGACGACTGAGCAAATTCAACAAATTCCTCGCGAGAACGGGGAACGTTCGGTCACACTCCAAATTTATGCGAGTGAAGGCATGGATGAAGATGCGTTCAAGCAAGATGTCGAGCAAGTGTTGGATGACGCGAAGTCTGGATTAGAAGATGAAGGAATCACGTTTGACCAGTCCGGAGCGAGTGATACGCAGAACGAGTTCTTCTTAGAGCTTGCGACATTGTTCGTCGTCGTCTTGTTCCTGATTTACTTGATCATCGCGTTCCAGTTCAACTCATTGTCATTACCACTTCTCGTGTTGTTCACAATCTATCTCGCGATTGCTGGAGCGGTCGTCGGGTTGTTCGTGACACAGACGCCGTTCAGTTTCATGGCATCGATGGGGATGGTATCGCTTGCGGGAATCGTCGTCCGGAACGCAGTCGTCCTGTTCGAGTTTATCGAACAGCGCATTCGTGAAGGCTTACCGGTCACGACCGCCGTGTACGAAGCTGGACGTGCTCGGATTCGTCCGATTCTCTTGACAGCACTTACTGCAGTCGTTGCCCTCCTACCGGTCGCACTTGGAGAAGACCCGCTCTTCAAACCGCTTGCGATTGGCATCGTATCGGGTATTCTATTCTCGACTGTGTTGACTCTCGTGCTTGTTCCGGCATACTACCTGATTTTGGCGAAACGCCGTCACAAGGACAAACCGTTTACAGAATGATTCAGGTTGAAGATGTGATGCCGTATGGTGTCACATCTTTTTTTGAACCATTTGTCACATGTTTTGGGTGATGTTGTATGGGTATAATTAGAAGAGAGGTTTTGAACAGTATGGGAGGGAATTGAAAATGAACGATTCATATACTTGGCTTAATCGCCGTAAAGTACGACCCGCATACAGTGTGACGGGGAGCCGTTCTTGGTCGAGTGAGCGTGTCGTTCGACCGGACCGCGCACGTGGGAAGATGGTACGCGACGTGAAACGTGTACGTCGTCCATATGTGGACGAGCATGGGAACCGTCGCTGGACGACAGGGCGTGTCGTCGTCACGGATGCGTCACGTAAGGCACGGGCGCATGGACACGGTGATACAGCCGTACAGTTAGAGTTCTCGACACCAACACCGTATGAGCGTGTGAAAGAGATGATTCCGACGAAACGTGTGCTCGTTCCGGTTGTCGCCGGACTTGCCGTTGTCGGTGGGATTGCTGGTGTCGCATATGCACTCCGTAAAAAGAAACGAAATAAAAAGAACTAATAAAAAAATCGCCGAAAAAATCGGCGATTTTTTTATTTGAAGCGTTCAGCGAGGATGCGCTCGAGTTCACGTTGCCCGAGTTCACGCATTTCTGCCTCATTTTCTTCGTCGTATGCATCGTCCGTGAAGCGTCCGACAAATTCGACTTTGCCGTTTCCAAGTTCACGGAACACTAAGTTTTTGCGATCGTTGTAAAAGACGACACGGTACTCACGACCATTTTCATGATCGTAGTTGAAGACGCCTTTGATGTGATCCATGTTCTTCTCTTCCGGTTGATCCTCATCATCGTCCTCATCTTCTTCTGCTTCAGCAGCTTCGTTAGCTTCATCAAGCGCGTCGGCGAGGACTACCGTTTCTTCTTTTTCTTCTGTCTCTTCTTCTTCAGATGAGACGACTTCTTTTTTTTCTTCTTCTGTCATGTGAAACGACCTCCTTTACTTACTTTCCTATCATACCCACTTTTTATAGTTGTGACTACTCAAAATGATGCGAGCAAACGCGGACGACATTCGAAGAGGACATGATCAGGCGCTGGAAGAGCTGACGTTTGATCGATTCTGGCGCATCGACTGTCTTGAGCGCTTGCTCCATGCATCCGAGCCAATGTCCGGCATGTGTCTCAGAAATCGGATGTTCATGATGAATCATCGCTAAATTTCCACCACCGCGACGTTCCGAATACAACTTCGGACCACCGAGCAATTGGGTCAAAAATTCGAATTGGTGTTGCTTCACCCGCTCTTTGTCTTCCGGAAACAGCGGAAGTAGAATCGGGTCGGCATAGACGAGGTCATAAAACGCGTCAACGAGTTGTTGAACGCCGCTTTCGCCTCCAAATTGTTCATAGGCACTCACATTCATTCCCCCTCATACGTTCAGTCTAATCGATTTCGAACCAAAATGGGAATGATGCAAGCTGTGACTTTTTTGATTAGGGTAAAGAGGAGGTTTCCCTCTACAAATAAGAGCAGATGGTTCATAATGAAAGAAAAAAGGGAAGGAGTGTTCGCTAAAATGACAGTAACCTTTCACGTTGGTCGATCGGGGACGGGGAAAAGTGAACGGATGATTGAACAGGTCATTCAAGAACTGAAACAAAACCCGAGCGGACCAACGATTTATATGATCGTGCCGGACCAAATGTCGTTTGAAATGGAGAAAAAGATGGCGACAGTGGACGACCTACGCGGCTCGACAAGAATCCAAGTGCTGTCGATGCGTCGTCTTGCATTTTTGATGATGCGGGATGCAGGAGTGGCGACCGACCAATTTTTAGATCAGACGGGGACACATCTGTTGTTGCGGAGAGTCGTCGAGATGAGCGAGGAACGCTTGACTTTGTTCCGTCGAACGATGAACCAGTTCGGATTTTATGAAGAGTTGAACCAACTGATTTCGATGTTGAAGCGAGGGCTTGTCGAACCTGAACATCTGTTGCGGTTGAGTGAACAAGCGCAACACCGTGCCTTGAAGTTACAGGACCTCTCCATCATCTATGAAGGATTTTTAAAGGTGACAGAAGGGAAGTCGCTGCATGCGGAAGATTACTTCAACGTCCTGTTGCAACTGTTGCCCGAGACGGATTTGACGGGAGTCCGTGTTTACGTGGACGGATTTAATGAGTTCTCGGAGCAGGAATT
Organism: Exiguobacterium sp. s129; assembly: GCF_018617585.1. Lineage (GTDB taxonomy): Bacteria > Bacillota > Bacilli > Exiguobacteriales > Exiguobacteriaceae > Exiguobacterium > Exiguobacterium aestuarii_A. Next base: position 85,324 of record NZ_JACSKL010000007.1, on the reverse strand, counting down.
AGCCGTCCTCGTCGGTCTTGCGGAAAAAGTCGACGTCGATTTGTTGCTGACGCTTGACCCTTCATCGATGTATCGTCCTGACCCATTGTTTGGACCGACGCAACGGACGCTCATGCGCTTCAAGGAACTCTTGTCGGAACGACAACTTCCATCGGTCGACAAACCGTATGACACCATCTATCGCTATACGCATCCAAGCCTTCGCTATTTAGAGGCGACATTTGACCAGATGACGGCAGAGCCGTATACAGGGGCAGAGAACCACGTTGATTTACATGCTGCCGTCGACCGAACTGTCGAGGTGGAGGCGGCTGTTCGAGAAGTCATTCGACTCACCCGTGAAGAAGGATATCGTTACCGAGATATCGCGCTCATTTCACGTTCACTCGAAGAGTATGGCGATTTGGCATCGCAGGCGTTACAAAAGATGGGACTTCCTTACTTCCTAGATGAACGGCAACCGATGCTTGACCATCCGCTCGTCGAATTGTTGAAAGCAACCATCGACATCGCTTTGCGTAGCTATCGGGAGGAGGCGGTCTTCCGGGCATTGAAGACGGAACTCGTCGTCCTCGACCCGACACATCGACGCACGTCAGTTGACCGTCTCGAAGCATTCGTCATTGAGCGCGGGATCAAACACTACCACTGGCACGATGCATGGCAATTGCGTCGTCGTACAGGTGAAGAAGCGCGACTGACGAGTGAAGAGCTAGACGTCGAAGCGGAGTTGAATCGATACCGGGAACGCGTCATCGAAACGTTCGATCCGTTGTTAGCGGATTTGAAGCAGGCGAAGACGATGCAAGCCTATACGCATGCCATGTATGCCTTTTTGGAGCGGATTGGTGTATCGGACTGTCTGACGCATTGGCGTGACGAGGCGATTGAAGAAGCGCAGTTGCTCGAAGCGCGTGAGCATACCCAAGTGTGGGACACGGTCTTACATCTACTCGAACAATTGGAAGCGGCAGCTCCGGAAGAGACGTTGTCGACGGAACTGTTTCTCCAGATGATGGACACTGGGCTAGATAGTCTACGTTATGCGCTCATCCCACCCTCACTCGATCAGTTGACGGTGACGGACTATGTCCGTGGTCGATTGATTGATAAAAAAGTGGTGTTCTTGCTCGGGGCAAATGAAGATCAAATCCCACTCGTCACGACACAGTCTAAACTGTTGACCGATCACGACTTGGACTTCATGCATGAGAACGGACTGCGTGCCGGGAAAGCGACCGAGCACTTATTCGATGATGAAACGTATTACTTATATAAAGCAGTGACGGCACCGAGTGAGCGTCTCTATATTAGCTACGCCCTCGTCGACAGAACCGGTAAGGCGGTTCAACCGGCACGTTTCATCGCTGATTTGAAGGCGCGTCTCCATAAAAACATCATCAAGACACACTTTGCTGAAGCAGGAGAGCACCGACCACGTGACCAGTTCGCCTTTTTGACGAACGTGAACCAGACGGCAGCGGTCACGGCTCTTGAACTTCAACGATTGAGTCGTCATTATCCGATTCAAGATATGTGGTTCGCCGTTTATAACGAACTGTTAAAACATCCGGACGGCCGTGAACGTTTGCAGTTGTTGACGAGCGCCCTGTTCTATCAAAATATCCCGAAATCACTAGACGACGATGTGGCTAAATCTCTTTATACACCGTCAATTCGGGCGAGTGTCTCGCGACTTGAGACGTTCCAAGCATGTCCGTTCAAACATTTTGCGAGTTATGGCTTGCGTCTGAAAGAGCGCCGACTGTATCGACTTGAGGCACCGGATATCGGAAACTTGTATCACCGAACGATTGAACATATGTCACAAACGGTGAAGATGGACGGAAAAGAATGGCGGGATGTGGCACCTGATGAATGTGTGAACTTAGCGGAACAGGCAGTAGAACTCGTGACGCCTGAAATCCAACACGCCATTCTGATGAGCTCAAATCGTTACGCCTATTTAAAGAAAAAATTGACAGACGTCGTCAGCAAGACGGCTGAAGTATTGATTGAACAGTCGAAACGGGACGGATTTGACCCGAAAGCGTTTGAACTCGCATTCGGGAGTGGGCAGTTCCCACCTGTCTCATTCACGTTATCAAATGGGGCCACGTGTGAGCTCATCGGCCGAATCGACCGTGTCGACACGGCGATGGTCCACGATCAGCTGTACGTTCGTATCGTCGATTATAAGTCGAGCAAGCGTGAAGTCGACTTCGCGGAAATTTACTATGGTCTTGCCATGCAGATGCTCATCTACTTGAAAGTACTGATTGAACAGGCAGAGGTATGGACGAAAGAGAACGTGGCGCCGGCTGCGGCACTGTATTTCCACGTTCATCGCCCACTCGTCCCACCTGCTGGATCTGAGGAAGAGACGCGACAGAAAGTATTGGAGTCGTATCAGATGCAGGGGTTGTTGGTAGACGATCCGGAAATTTTGGAGATGATGGACCGCTCTGCGAAAGGATCCTCGAAAAAATCGATTGTCATCCCGGTCAAATATAAAAAAGATGGCACACCTGATTCGAATACACTGAAAAAGATTGTCACACCACCTCAACTTGAACAATTGATGGACCATGCGTTTGACGTCGTCAAATCGAGTGCCGAAGAGATGTATGAAGGAAAGATTGACGTCGAGCCGTACGAATATAAAGAGCGCCGCCCGTGTCAGACGTGTCCGTACCAGAGTGTCTGCCATTTTGACGAGGCGCTCGCGAATGAACCACGCAAATTGAAAAAGTTAGAGAAAGAAGATGTATTTCAGGAGTTAGGAGGGGATGACCGTGAAATGGACGAATGATCAATTCGCCGCAATTGAAGCGAGGGGAAGTCACGTACTCGTCTCGGCTGCGGCCGGGTCGGGGAAGACGGCAGTTCTCGTTGAGCGGTTGTCTAGCCGATTGCTTGACGAGGCGGATGCGTTGACGGCGGACCGTATGCTCGTCGTCACGTTTACGAACGCGGCAGCTGCAGAAATGAAGCGACGCATCGCAAAAGCGCTTGAAGAGGCGTTGCGCGACGACCCGACGAATGAGTACGTCCGAAAACAGCGACAAATGTTGAACCGGGCTCTCATTACGACCATCCACTCGTTCTGTTTAGAAGTGATTCGCGAGAATTACTATTTGTTAGACTTAGACCCGGCATTCAAGATTGCGGAAGAACGCGACCTCGTATTGCTACAAGATGATGTGTTAGAAGAGGTGCTTGAAGAGGAGTACGGGAAGCAGGATACGGACTTCTTCGCCCTCGTCGATGCCTATACGTCAGACCGTGGCGATAGTGAAATCGAAGACCTCATTCTCGGTCTGTATCATTATGCTCGTACACTCCCAGACCCCGACGCCTACTTAGATAAACTCATTTCGATGTATTCGTTCGATGATGACCCGGATCAAGAAGCCATCCTCATCGAGTTCGGTCACATGCTGTGGCAGGATATTGAAAAGGCGGTACGTGATCTTCGGAAGCTCGAGGCGGAACTTCGGGTTGCAGGCTATGAACCGCAGTCGGAAAACATTCGTCAGGCGATTTTCCCGTTTGAACAGTTAGAAGGGGAAGAGATTGTCTGGAGTGAACTTGAAACGGCCGCACGTGCGATGAAGTTTGGGACGATGAAAGCCGTCCCTAAAAAAGAAGAGCATCAAATTTATCATGAGGTGCTCAAACCGGCGTACGATCAAGCGAAGAAGAAGTTGACGGCAGCTGCCGAACGGGCACGTGTCAGTGGGGCGGATCTATTAGAGAGCGTCGCGATGCAGCAACCTCTCGTCAAGACGCTCGTCCGAACGGTTCGCGCGTTCGGAACAGCGTATGAGCAAGCGAAACGTGATCGAGCCTTCGTCGACTTTAGCGACTTAGAACATTATGCGCTTGCCATCTTGAGGCAGGAGGATGGACCGTCTGATGTCGCCGCTCTATACAAGGAACGCTTCGTCGAGGTACTGGTCGATGAATATCAAGATACGAACGAAATTCAAGAGACAATCATCAACCTTGTCGCAAATGAACGAGAAGAGATCGGGAACTTGTTCATGGTTGGAGACATCAAGCAGTCGATTTATCGATTCCGTCATGCGGAGCCGGGTCTCTTCATCGATAAGGCGACGCGTTTCAAACAGGCGGACACGGGAAAACGAATTGATCTCTCTCAAAACTTCCGAAGTCGGGCAGAGGTGCTTCATGGCATCAATGACTTGTTCGTCCAGCTCATGGATGAAGAGGTCGGAGAAATCGCTTATGATGAGGCCGCTCAACTCGTGCCGGGTCGTGAATATGAACCGATTCCAGCGAATCCTGAATTCATGATCGTCGACGGCACAAGTCGTGAATTATCGAAACAGGAAGTCGAGGGACGAGCGATCGCAACCCGAATCCTAGAATTAGTATCTGGGGAAGAACTGTTCAAAGTGACGGATGAAGTGACGGGCCAACTAAGAAACTGTGAGTACCGGGACATCGTGATTCTCGTCCGTTCGAAAAAAGGGCGGGTTGAACAGTTGATGGACATTTTGACACAGTATAACATTCCGGCTTATACGGATTCAGATGGCGGCTATTTTCAAGCGACAGAGATTCGAATGATTCTTGCTCTCTTGAAAGTGATTGATAATCCCCTACAGGACATCCCGCTTGCCGGTGCCCTCCGTTCCCCGATGTTCCGATTCGATGATGGGGAATTGGCACGAATCCGACTCGAGTCCGAAGATTCTTTCTTTGAAGCCTTGAAAGCAAAAGCGGATGACGATGACGAGCTCGGCGTGAAGTGTGGAGAGTTTCTCGATCGTCTTTCCCACTGGCGTACGTATGCACGCAACCATAGCTTATCCGAATTGATTCAACAGCTGTTTAACGACACCGGGTTTTATGACTTCTCGGGTGGATTGCCTGGTGGGAAAGGGCGCCAGGAAAATTTAAAAGCACTTTATGACCGTGCCCTCTCTTATGAGCGAAGCGGCTATCGTGGACTGTATCGCTTTTTACGTGTCATGGACCGTTTACAAGATACAGGGGAAGATTTATCCGAGGCGCGTTCTCTCGGCGATGAGGAGAACGTTGTTCGCATCATGACCGTTCATAAATCGAAAGGCCTCGAGTTCCCGGTGACGATTGTCGCCCAGCTCGGGAAACAGTTCAATACACTCGACCAGAAACAGCGCGTCATTTTCCATAAGCAATATGGGATTTCGCTCGATGCGATTGATGTCGTGACACGCACGAAATCAGAAACGTTCGTGAAAGAGATGATCCGACGAGATTTGGATGCGACGATGAAAGCCGAAGAGATGCGTGTCCTCTATGTCGCATTGACACGGGCAAAAGAGAAACTCATTCTCGTTGGTACGGTTGGAGATTCAGCCAAGCAGCTCCAGCAATGGCTACAGGTCGGGCAATCTGGGGAACTGTTAGCGAGTGAGGCGAGACGAGAGGCGAAAACGTACTTGGATTGGATTGCGCCAGCTCTCTTACGTTTGCCAAGTGCCACAACATTTATCGAGTCGTTCGGCTTCACGGTACCCGCTTCATTTTATGAATCGACTTCGTGGACGTACCGTTTGATTGGAGAAGACGATCTTGCAGAGATTGCGACACTTCAAGAAATGATGGCACAACTCCACCATGTGCAACGGTTTGAAGCGATTGATTTCCCTATTCAAAATGAGGATGAGACGATTCGTGCCGTCCACAAAGCGTTAACTTATACCTATCCAGCTCAGGATGCTGTACGTACAGCGGCGAAACAGACGGTGACGGAATTAAAACGGGCGATGCAACTGGAACAAGCCGCCTTCGAAGACCCGGTTCGTCCGATTGATACACCTTATCGGGAGCCGAAATGGCGTCAAGTGAAACAGACCGGTGCCGAACGGGGGACCACGTTGCATTTGATTTTCCAAATGGCTGACCCGAATCACCCGATTGTCGACCAAATCGACAAATGGGAGCAGCAAGGAATGCTCAGTCCGATCGAGGCTGAGACGGCGCGTCTTGCCATTCCTGACGTCGAAGCATTTTTCCAGAGCGACGTCGGGCAGGCGCTCGCTGGCGCGATTGAGCGCGGAACGGCGTGGCGAGAGCTTCCGTTCACCTATACCGTACCGGCTGAACGAGTCAACCCGGATGGACAGTTTACGGATGAGGACGTCTTGATTCAAGGGATTATCGACTGTCTGTATTTCGACGGAACATCGTATGTCCTGTTGGATTATAAATCAGATGCCGTTGTCCATTTATCTGAATCTCGTGAAGATGCACACGAGCGACTCCGTGAGCGATACGCGATTCAGTTGCAGCTGTACCGAGAGGCCATTGAGACGATTTGGGAGATTCGCGTCGAACAGACGCTCATTTACTCACTTGATTTACAAGAAATCGTCACGGTGACAATTTCATAGAAGTTACACGTTGAGCGATGTCAGCTACATGACATCGCTCTTTTTTGCTATGTGCATCTTCACATTCTAAATCGTTGACAAGTGAGCTATGGAGGAGTAATTTATTTTATATAAGTAATTGTTCCATATAGAACAATCCGAACCGGAACGATAAAAGGAGTGAACAAATATGACCGAGATGAGCGCAACAAGAGCGCGGGAGATGATGCAATCGTTTTGGCGTGTCCAGCGTGTATTAATTCGACTCATGCATCAGACGGCACAACAAAACGACCTTACTTTGCCACAGCTTCACGGACTGATGATGTTGAATGAACAAGGGGCGATCACTCAAAAAGAATTGGTTCGCCGCACAAGGATGCCGAAGAGCACGTTGAGTCAATCATTGGATGGACTTGTGGAAAGAGGGCTCATTCGTCGAGACATCAACCCGGACAATCGGCGCGAAGTAGTATTGACGATTGATCAATCCGGCAAGCGATTGATTGAGGAGATTGAACAGCAAGAGGAAGGAACCGAACAACAGTTGAATCAAATCCTCGCTCGCTTAGATGAAGGGACATATCGGCATATGATTGAAGCGCATCAACAGATTGCAGATGGGTTGAACGAAGGGTTCACTGATTGTGAAGGAGGATGTCGTCATGATTAAGTTGTTAAAACGTTTGATTACCTATAAATGGGCCGTTCTCATGGTCTTGTTATTTGTGTTCGCACAGTCGTTAGCAGATTTATTCTTACCGACGTTAATGGCAGACATTATCGATAACGGGGTCGTGACAGGAGACACGGGCTATATTTGGCAAATGGGCGGCATCATGCTCGGTGTGACCGGACTTGGGGCGCTTGCAGCGGTCGTCGCAAGTTTTTATTCATCGAAAGCGGCAATGGGGTTCGGACGTGATTTACGAAGACGCGTGTTTAACCATGTCGAGCGTTTCTCGCTTGAAGAATTCGATCGCGTCGGCACGGCCTCTCTCATCACTCGGACGACGAACGACATCACGCAAGTCCAGCAAGTCATCATTATGATGCTTCGGATGGTCGTCAGTGCACCGATCATGTTTGTCGGTGGTTTGATCATGGCCACGTCGAAAGATGCTAAATTGTCACTCGTCATCGTTGCCGCCATGCCTGTTCTCGTCATCTCGATCTTCCTCATTTTTTGGAAGGCGATGCCGCTCTTCAAGAAAGTGCAAAAACGATTGGACCGCTTGAATCTCGTCTTACGAGAGAATTTGACGGGTATTCGTGTCATTCGGGCTTTCAATCGTGAAAAAGAAGAGCAAGTTCGTTTGACGGAGGCGAATGAACGATTGACGGACGTCTCGATTAAAGTCAACCAAATCATGGCGTTCCTCATGCCGGCCATGATGCTAGTCATGAACTTGACCGTCGTCGGCGTCATCTGGTTCGGAGGCATCCGAATCGATAACGGGGCGATGCAAATCGGGGATTTGATGGCGTTCATTCAATATGTCATGCAAATCATGTTCGCGCTCGTCATGGCTTCTGTCATGTTCATTATGATTCCGCGAGCGTCCGTATCAGCGAACCGTATCAATGAAGTGCTCGAGATGACGCCTTCACTCGTCGATGACGGTACGAAGACGGCCGACGTGGAACACGGGACACTCGTATTTGACGATGTCACATTCTTTTACCCTGGTGCCGAAGAGCCGGCATTATCACATGTCAGTTTTTCAGCAAACCCAGGAGAGGTCACGGCGGTGATTGGTGGAACAGGGTCTGGTAAATCGACGCTCGTTAACTTGATTCCACGATTTTATGATGTGACGTCAGGCGAAATTCGCGTGAACGGGGTCGATGTTCAAGCCGTACCGCAAGAGGAGCTCCGTTCGAAAATCGGATTCGTTCCGCAAAAGGCGTTACTGTTCACCGGTACAATTGCAGAGAACATTCGATACGGGAAAGCCGATGCGACGACCGAAGAAGTCGAACATGCCGCGTCAATCGCACAGGCGAGCGACTTTATCGAGAAGATGTCAGATCGATATGAATCTGTGATTGAGCAAGGTGGCTTGAACGTATCTGGTGGACAAAAGCAACGTCTCTCCATCGCACGGGCACTCGTTCGAAAACCAGATCTATATGTATTCGATGACAGTTTCTCGGCACTCGATTTCAAGACGGATGCCGCGCTACGCAAGGCGTTAAAAGAAGAGACAAAGGATGCGACCGTTTTGATTGTCGCACAACGGGTGAGTACGATCATGGATGCCGATCGTATCATCGTACTAGAAGAAGGAAGTGTGGCCGGGATCGGTACACATGAGGAATTATTTGCGACGAATGCGGTCTATCAAGAAATCGTGAAGTCGCAATTGTCTGAGGAGGAAATCGCATGAGTGAGAAACAAACAACGACGCGACAAACTCATGGCGGGCATGGTGGTCCAGGAGGTCCTGGTGGTGGGAACATGATGATGATGGGCGAGAAGCCTAAGGAGTTCAAAGTCACGTTCCGTCGTCTGCTTGCCTATTTGAAACCACGGCGAAACACACTGATTGCGGTCTTTGTCGCAGCAATTTTAAGTACAGTCTTTATGATTGCTGGTCCAAAGATCATGGGAATTGCTATCACGGAGCTATTTGAAGGAGCCTATGCGAAATTCACCGGTGTACCCGGCGCGGAGATCGATTTCACGAGAATCGGACAAATCTTGTCGTTACTCGCAGGACTTTACGTCATCAGCAGTCTATTTAACTACGTTCAACAGTACTTAATGTCAGGGGTTGCGCAAAAGACCGTCTATGATTTAAGGGAAGACGTCAATAAAAAGTTAGAACGACTTCCGCTCAAATATTACGATGGACGTTCGAATGGAGAGACGTTGAGCCGAGTGACGAACGATATTGACTTGATTGGGAGCACGCTTCAACAAAGTGTGACGTCATTCATTACCTCAATCGTCACGATTGTCGGGATTTTGATTATGATGCTGTCCATCAGTCCGCTATTGACGGTCATCTCTCTAGTGTCTTTACCACTCACGATTTTTGCGATTCGCCCGATTCTAAAGCGGTCACAACAATACTTTTCCGATCAACAGCGTCATCTCGGCCGATTGAATGGGCATGTGGAAGAAATGTATACCGGACACGCAGTCGTCAAAGCGTTCGGGCGTGAAGAGACAGCTGTCCGTGAGTTTGATGAGGTGAATGAAGAACTTTATGATGCCGGACGCAAGGCGCAATTTATCTCAGGGATCATCATGCCGATGACGATGTTCATCGGGAACATCAGTTACGTATTGATCAGTGTCGTCGGTGGGATTTTAGTCACACAACGAAGCATCTCCATCGGGGATATTCAGGCGTTTATCACGTATACACGACAGTTCACCCAGCCGATTACGCAAACGGCGAACATCGCAAACATCGTCCAGTCGACGGTCGCTGCAGCGGAACGAGTATTCGAGTTGTTAGACGAAGAGGAAGAAGTGAAAGAAGTAACGACTTATCGCTTGGATCGAGCTGAAGGGAATGTCGCATTCCGTCACGTCGACTTCGGATATGGAGAGAATCTACTCATTCAAGATATGAATCTCGATGTGAAGACGGGACAAACGGTAGCCATCGTCGGTCCGACCGGTGCTGGGAAAACAACATTGATCAATCTTCTCATGCGTTTCTATGAATTGAACGGTGGAGAGATTTTGATTGATGGGAAAGATTCGCGTAAAATGTCGAGACAAGATTTACGTCATACGTTTGGGATGGTCTTACAGGATACCTGGCTCTTTAATGGGACGATCCGTGACAACATCGCTTACGGGAAAACCGATGCGATCGAATCAGAAATCGTCAATGCGGCGAAGACGGCGCATGCGGACTCGTTCATCCGGACGTTGCCAGACGGATATGACACCGTCTTGAATGAAGAAGCGAATAATATTTCACAAGGTCAAAAACAGTTACTGACGATTGCGCGAGCGGTTCTCGCTAATCCACCGATTATGATTTTGGACGAGGCGACATCGAGTGTGGATACGCGCACCGAGATTTTGATTCAACAGGCGATGAAGCGGTTGATGAATGGGCGAACGAGTTTTGTTATTGCACACCGTTTATCAACGATTAAAGATGCAGACTTGATCTTAGTGATGGACCAAGGTCGTGTCATCGAACAAGGTACACATGAATCGCTGCTTGAAGCCGGTGGTTTTTATGAAGATTTATACAACAGCCAGTTCGCTGAAAAAGAAGTTGTATAAGAAGAATACAGGTTTTGCGCTCAAGTGATTAGGCAATAGACGTACGAAGATAGGTTTCGTACGTCTTTTTGTTTTGTGTAACAATTACAAATCCGTTAAAATAAAAAAATGGGATAAAAAATGGAGGAACGATTATGGTTAAAATCTTACTAGCAGAAGACGAAGAAGTACTACGCATGCTTGTGATGGATACATTAGAAGACGAAGGATACGATATCGATGAGGCACAAGATGGCTTAGAGGCCTATCGATTGATTGAAGAAAACGAATATGATTTGGTGATTGTGGACCATATGATGCCCGGCATGACAGGGCTCGAGGTCATTGAAAAAGTACGAAAGTTACCAGGGCGACAAAATACGAAAGTGATGATGTTGACAGCGAAAAGCCAACAATCTGACCGTGATTGCGCGAATGAGATTGGTGTCGACTACTTCATTTCAAAACCGTTCAGCCCACTTGAACTCGTTAAAATCATAGGAGGCATCGTGAAGTGAAAAGGTGGTTTAAACAAAAACTCGGGCGTGACATCATGGTCGTCCTCTATTCGTTCCTCGCCATTGCATTGGTTGGATCGGTTCTGACATATTTTTATATCGAGAACCGTTTAGAGGCGAATGAGGCGAAGTTGCGTCAAGTGGATGAAAGCGTCGATCGTCTGACGAACATGTGGGACGAGTGGCAAGCGGATCAATATGACACACGTGGGTACCTCTTGTTTGGAGACATCGCATCTCTTGAACGAGCGAGCGGCAATGAAGCGAAATTCCAACAGGAAATCAATTGGTTCAAAACGCAAGTCACGACGCGTCAAGGTGAACTGTTCGCAGAAGATCTTCAACAGTTTCATGACTTTTACTACGATGTCATCATCCCGGTGACGTACGAGTATGCAAAAGCGCAGCAAGACGGTGACGTGACAGAAACGTTTATCGATGCGCAGACCATTGCGGAGTTGCCGACTGCGAAACGTTTGATTGATCAAGGTCTCGTCCAATTTAATCCGCAACGGGGAATCGATATCCTTGGACCAATCGATGAAGTAGAGACGTCACTTGAGAACTATCGTGAACTGATGGTGTCTGAAAAAGAGGCCGTCTATGCGGAATGGCGCGAAAACAATAATATGCTTCAATTCTTGTGGGTCATGAGCATTGCCTCATTTGCTGCATTGATTTTGTTATTCGTCCAACCGTTCCTTCGTCGTCAAACACGCTTGATTTCAAAACTCTCGATTGCATCGAACCGTTTATTGAAAGGTGAAATCGTCGATTTGAGTGATCAAATGAAGCGTGAAGACGAAATCGGAACGATGTCTCGCTCGTTCCATAAGATGGCCGAGACACTTCGTGACAACGAACGTCATTTGATTGAAAAGAACCATGAACTTCAAGCACAGCAAGAAGAATTGATTGCGCAACAAGAAGAGCTTCAGGCACAGCAACAAGAGCTTGAAGAGATTCTCGAACAGACGCAACAAAACGAACAACATCTCGCTTACCGAAACGAATTGACGGAAACGTTAGCGTCACGTGATTCGTTGACGGCTTATCCAGAGATTATCGAGAAACTCGTGACCATCACCGATTCAGAGGTCGGTGCACTCGTCTTCGTCGATGAATCGGGCACATACCGCGTGACGAGCCATGGCTTGAATGATACGTTGTCACGTCAATTGCTTGATAGTGAGAATTCCGTGTTGACACGAGCAATGACGTTGAAGACGACAGTCCATTCATCGAAACAAGTCGCAAGTGACCACCCACTCCCGTATCCGTACTATATGTTTGAGACGGCGGTGCCGGTCCATGACCCGACAGATGACTCGATTATTGCGTTCATCTATTTGGTTCGTTATAAAGACCGTTTCACACAAACGCAGATGGGTGACATCATGTCGTTCGCTCGCCAGCTTTCACTCTCGCTCTTACGGATGCGTCTATTCGAAGAGATGAAGCGGGAAAAAGGGAAGACAGAACGCATCCTCGACTCGATTCGAGAGGCGGTCGTCTATATCGAACATGCGACGGATGATGTGTTCGTCAACCGACCACTTTATGAGATGTTCCCTGAACTAAGTGACATCAGCACACAGGACCTTGAAGAAGAATCATGGGAAGAGTGGCGCAATCGTCTTGTCGAAACCGTGGATCAAGCGGAAGACTTTACAAAGTACACCAATCGATTGTTCACCGAAGACTTCCCGCATGACAGTGTGAGCTTCTCAATCCGTAAAGGTGAAATGAACTTGCAGATGTATGCAGAACGGATCATCGTCGGCGGTCTTTCGAAAGGGACGCTTCTCGTCTTCCGGGATATTACGAGTGAAACAGAGGCTGAGCGACTGAAGAGTGAATTTATCTCTACGATTTCTCATGAATTGCGGACACCACTTTCGTCTATCTACGGATTTACAGAATTGATGGTGAAGAAGCAGTTACCAAATGAGAAACAAGCAAAATATTTAGAGACGATTCATGCGGAAACGGAACGTCTGACGCACCTCGTCAACGACTTCCTCGATGTGCAGCGGATGGAATCTGGCAGCCAGATGTACGACCGGGAACAACTTGATATCGAACCGGTCGTCCGTGATATGTTGACGTTCTATGAAGCGTCTTCTTTGAAGCACGAATTCGAATTAATTGCGGATGACGCACGTCCTTATGAGTTGTTCGTTGACTGCCAGAAGTTCAAGCAACTGATGAGTAATCTTCTGTCGAATGCCGTGAAGTATTCTCCACGTGGTGGGAAAATCAAGGTGGAGCTTGCCCATCATGAACAAATCGTATCCATTAAAGTGAAGGACGAAGGAATCGGAATTCCGAGCGACGCGCTCGACCGCTTGTTCGATAAGTTCTATCGCGTTGATAACTCCGATAGCCGTGAAATCGGTGGAACGGGTCTTGGGTTACCAATCTGTCAAGAAATCGTCCGTGGCCATAATGGTCAAATTCATGTGGAATCGATTCAACACGAGGGATCGACCTTCATCGTTGAAATTCCTAGCTATGAATACGCTGTCCAAGAGGCAGAGACGACACCAGTATAATGAAATGAGTCATCCTCGAAGGATGGCTCATTTTTTAGGTAAGCGTTCGCTTGACCAATCAGGAGAGGGTTCGTGTACAATGAAGACTGTACAACAACATAAAGGGGGGCATTAGAATGCCACTGATTGCATTCTTGCACACGCACGTTACGAGCTGGATTTTGTTACTTATTTTGTTTGCCGTGGCCTATATCGGTTATAAGAACGGCAACAAGAGTGGAAAGATCGCACATATGGCGTTTCGACTCATGTTACTCATCGCATTCGGAACAGGACTTTATCTCTATCTTCAATTGAACGGAGGCGGCACGTTCTATCACGTGAAAATCACAGTCGGTTTATTGACACTGATCTTCGGTGAGATGACGCTCGTCAAAGTGAAAAAGAAAAAACCATCAAACGCCTTGTTCGGCGGATTTATCATATTGGCACTCGTGACAATCTTTATCGGTTACGCATTACCATATGGTCAATCATTCTTCAACAGCTTCATTCAATAAGGTTTTCCCACTTCGCACACCGAAGTGGGAATTTTTTGTTTGTAGACAAATTATTAGGGGAAAATAAAAAAATCAGTAATCATGACGATGAGGTGAAATGATGGATCAACAAATGATGGAATGGACACGCGTATTACATGCACGGAAATGGATGAAACAAACAGAATCTTTCTTACCATTATGGCACGGTTATATCGGCTATAAATTTGGCCTATTCGATGCACTTCAAGGTGGCGCAAGTATGGCAGAGATGAATTTACGACTCAAACGCCCCTTGACGCAACTTGCACTAGAGCGTTGGTTAGAAGTCGGAGTCGCAGTACGTCATTTGAAGAAGAGAGGCTGGCGCTACTATCCGACACGTGGCTTAAAATATCAATTATCCGGTAACGACGAACGAAGCATCGGATTCATGCTTCAAGAGATGATGGAACTTCACATTCCTGCATTGATTGCTTATCCGGAATTTTTAGAGTCCGGAAAACAAAAGACATTCGATGGGGCAGAGCACGGTCAAGTCGTCGCGAAAACGTCGACCCTTGTGGAAACGGTCGCGTTCCCGATTGTACAGCAATTATTACGCCAGGCGAATGTCCAATCGATGCTTGATATCGGTTGCGGTCACGGTGGCTACTTACGTAAATTACAAGCGCTCGAACCAAGTTGGGAACTGACAGGTATTGATTTAGAGGAAGAGGTGATTGAAGAGGCGCGGTCTCGTGATGAACGGGGCGATATTCATTTCGAAGTCGCCGACTTCATGAACTGGGAAACGGACGAGCAGTTCGATGCGGTCATGATGAACAATATGCTCTATTACTTTTCACCAGAAGAGCGGATCAAACTGCTTGAGAGACTTCGGGATCGTTTAGAAAAGAACGGGGTAGCAGTCCTTGTGACGCCGCTTGCAGAGACGGCACTTGGCGGACGATTCGCTTCCGCATTCAACGCATTTATGACTCTCCATGACAACTTGTATCCGCTCCCGACCATTCCACGATTACGCCGACAAATGCAAGAAGTCGGATTTGAACAAATTCGATTCATTCCATTCATCCCAGAAGGATCTTGGTACATCGTCATCGCCGAGCGAGGAAGCAAGAACCTGCTCAATCAACCGATTGAAAATTGAACTTGTCTCCGGTCATTTCTATAATGATAGAGAAGCATAAGAGACTATTCACATAGGGAGTTGTTGAGTGTGTCGAAACAAAGAGTTGCCGTAATAGGGGCAGGACCTGGTGGGTTGGCTGCTGCGATGCTACTGGCGCATCGTGGGGTAGACGTCACCGTATTTGAGAAACAACCGTTTGTCGGAGGAAGGACGTCACGTCTCCAAGTCGGCGAGTTCACGTTTGACCGAGGACCTACGTTTTTAAATATGCCGTATATTTTAGAAGAAATCTTTGAAGAAACCGGACGCGATTTACATGATTACGTCGAGATGAAACGGCTCGAACCGATGTATGATTTGTATTTCGACCGCGGTACGCGTCAGCTCTCGATGACAACAGATCGTGATCAGATGCATCAAGCCATCGAAGAACAATTCCCGGGAAATGGGGAAGGGTATGAACGATTCATGAGCGAACAGGCAATCAAGCTGTCCAAGTTGATGCCTG
Organism: Exiguobacterium sp. s129; assembly: GCF_018617585.1. Taxonomy (GTDB): domain Bacteria; phylum Bacillota; class Bacilli; order Exiguobacteriales; family Exiguobacteriaceae; genus Exiguobacterium; species Exiguobacterium aestuarii_A. Next base: position 69,506 of record NZ_JACSKL010000007.1, on the reverse strand, counting down.
TCTTACAGACCGCACATGATAAATTGACCGATTACGTCTCGTTGCGTGTGCTCAAAGCACTGCCGTTCCTGTCGATTGGGAAGTCGCTTTATGATGTCTTGTCCGAGTACTTCACGAGCGAAGAGTTGAAGTATGCGTTCACGTTCCAAGCAAAATATTTAGGCATGTCCGCTTGGGAATGCCCGGGCGGTTTCTCCATTTTATCGTATATGGAACACGCATATGGGGTTCATCACCCGATTGGGGGAGTGAATCAACTTTGCCATGCGATGGCAAAAGTCGTAGAAGAAGAAGGTGGCTCTATTCATCTAGGAGAACCGGTGGAGCGTCTCCTCATGGAGGACAAGAAAGTGACAGGTCTCGTGGCGGGAAGCGTCCATTATGCGTTTGATGAAGTCGTAATCGGTGCTGATTTTGCACATGCGATGACGTCGCTCGTTCCTGACGGTAAACTATCGAAGTGGAGTCCGGCTCAACTGAAGAAGAAGCGCTATTCGTGCTCGACGTTCATGCTCTATCTCGGACTCGATCACATATACGAAGACGTGGCGCATCATTCGATTCACTTTGCAGACGATTATGAGTTGAACGTCAAAGAGATGACGCAAGAGTTGAAACTAAGCGAGGATTTCTCGTTTTACGTTCAAAACGCCTCACGCATCGACCCGACGCTCGCGCCTTCAGGAAAGTCATCGCTTTACGTGCTCGTACCGGTACCGAATAACTTATCCGGTCTCCCATGGGACGAGCTACAGACGACGATGACAGAACGTGTGCTCGACGCCCTTGAGACACGGTCACCGTACCGAGGCATCCGACAACATATTGAAGTGATGGAGACGTTGACGCCAATGGATTGGGAGACGTTCGGTGTATATGAGGGAGCGACGTTTAACCTTGGCCATAATCTATCGCAAATGATGTATTTCCGTCCGCATAACCAATTTGAAGAACTCGACAACGTCTGGCTCGTCGGCGGTGGAACGCATCCGGGAAGTGGGCTTCCGACGATTTTTGAATCGGCGCGAATCACGACGAACCTATTACGTGAACGGGCAGGTGTCGGCCGATGAACATCAGCTTTGTCGGAGCCGGGGTCGGCACACTTTATGCCGCCCTCTTATTGACGAAACGGAACCCGTCGCTAAACATCACGATTTATGAGAAAGAAGCACGCGTCGGTGGACGGTTGAACTATGTTGAGTTTGAGAATGGGGCGAAAGTCGATGAAGGACCGACAATCGTTTTGTTACCGAGTAAACTGAAGCAACAGTTGGTTGAAGCAGGGGTACCGGAAAGTGAAGTCGAGTTACTCGAAGTCGACCCGCTCTATCGCTTGCGGTATCAAGACGGGACATCGTTCTACAAATATCGCGATATCGAGCGGCAGGCAGAAGAAATCGAGCGAACGTTCGGTGAAGGGGACGCGTTTCGTCATTATATGTCGCAGAAGAAAGAAGAGTATCGGATTGGATTCGATACGTTTTTGGACCGAAGCTACGCATCAAAAACGGAATTGTTCGAACCTAAACTATTGCTCCTCCTGATGCGTCTGAAAGCATATGAAACGGCCCATGCGAACATGAAACGTTTCTTTGAGGACGAACGCCTACGTGTCGCCTACAGTTTACAGACACTCTATATCGGTGGGAATCCTTATGCGACGCCTTCTTTATATGGACTGATCCCGTATCGCGAACAGGAAGAGGGAGTCTGGTACGTAAAAGGAGGATATTTCTCGCTTGCGGCGAAAATGGAACAAGAGCTGAAGCGTCGAGGTGTCCGTTTTGTGATGAATGCGACCGTCAATCGCGTCCACGTTACGAACGGAGTGGCAGACGGTGTCACGGTCAATGACGAGTATGTGCCTTATGACGCAGTCGTCGTGAACGGGGACTTCCCGCTCATGGAGCGACTCATTGATGGCGTCACACCAAAGACATACGAACCGTCCAGCGGTACATTACTCCTGTACTTTACTGTCAATGGCGCACTAGATTTACCGGTCCATCAATTTGATTTACCAAACGATTTTGAAGGATCGATGCGTACAATCTTTGAGGATGGTAAACTAAGTGAGTATCCGGCGATGTACACGTTCAATCCATCACGGATCGATGCGACACTAGCGCCGGATGGGACGAGCGTGTTATATGTCCTCGTTCCGGTACCTCGTAAATTGGAACGGGAAGACTTTGAGACGCAAGGGACGATTGACCATCTATTCGAACGAATCGAGGCACTCGTACCAGATTTTCGTGAACGCGTGACCGAGATGAAAGTCCGGACACCGATGGACGCTGAGCGTTTCGGTCTATTTGAAGGAGGAAGCTTTGGGATTGCACCGAAGTTGTCTCAATCAGCTGCCTTCAAGCCACAGGCAAGACCGTTCCCAAAAATCGAACGATTGTATGCGGTTGGTGCATCTGTCCATCCATGTGGTGGCGTGCCGATCGTCATGATTGGGTCACAGTTACTCGTGAAAAAAATGGAAGAAGAAATGGGGGCAATACATCGTGACGACACAAGAAGCGTATCGTCAATGTGAGGAAATCATGAAGAAAGGCTCGCTGACTTTTTATCGGGCCTTCTCTTTGCTCTCAAAACCAGATCGTCAAGCGGTCATGGCCGTGTATACGTTTTGTCGGACCCTTGATGATGCAGTCGATGAATCGGATCGTCCAGAAGAAAGTCTGGCGTCATTTTTGCATGCGTTCGACCGTTTTTTGGCCGGTTATCATCAAGACGATGCACTATGGGTGGCCCTTCGAGATGTATGGCAGCGCTATGAGATGGACGTCGATCCCTTCTTCGAGCTGGCAGAAGGGATGAAGTGGGATTTACATAAGTCGCGATATGAGACGCTCGAAGAGACCGAGCAATACAGCTACTATGCGGCGAGCACGGTCGGTCTGATGCTACTCCCGATTCTTGTCCCGAATCAAGACGCTGCGACGAAACGCCAGCTTCGGCAAGGTGCCATTGACCTTGGAATTGCGATGCAACTGACAAATATTTTGCGAGATGTCGGGGAAGATTTGAACCGAGACCGCATTTATTTACCACGGACGATGATGCGACAGTTCGCTGTAACTGAAGAGATGTTACAGCAACGAGAAGTGACACCTGCTTTTATCGAACTATGGGAGGCGTTGGCGAAACGCGCGGAATTCTTGTATGAACGCGCACGTGGAACCCATCACCTCTATCCACTGGCCAGTCGAAAGCCAGTTCAAGCGGCAGCGCTCCTGTACGAAGGGATTTTAGATGCGGCTCGAGCGAACGGATACGATGTCTTCACAAAGCGTGCATACGTATCGACGCTTCAAAAAGGAAAGTTGCTAGCAAAACTTTAAATGATTCGACTCGCTGTAGGCGCTTTTGGGCGTCTACAGTTTTTTTGCGCAAAAAAAAACCACTTTTGGCGGGGGACCAAAAGTGGCGTAAGCGTTATGTGATCCATTCATCGGGGAAATGAATGAATCGATTTGTGATGAAGCCCTAAAGATGTGCCGGGATTCATGGGGAATGAATCAGTTGGGACATCTTCGTTGAAACAGGATGCTTGATGGACTAAGGGGGAACATCATACGCAAGCTGTCTCAACTACGGAATACGAGTGGGGAAACTCGCTCATCACTTTTTCTCGGGTGTGACAAGTTCAAAACGCGATGAGGCTCGGGGAAGCCATTCGATCGCTACAGGTGTAACCAACGTTACAGAACTGCTTGAACTCGAATATGATATTATCACGTCTTTCAATTGTCGACAAGTGTCGAAACTCGCGTTCACAAAATGTTCATATTGTCAGAGGTATGTCCTCTAACATCGATCGTGCCGCGAATTGTCCTGAAAGCGTGACCATCGGGCTTCCTCCTCCAGGATGGGTCGAACCACCTGCAAACCAGATGTTCGACACGTCCGTCGAGCGGGCTGCCGGTCTAAAGAATGCACCTTTTTTTGAGTTGGCCGACGTGCCATAAAGAGCACCGTAATATGCATAAAAGTCACGACTCAAATCTTGTGGTGTCACGCGTCGATGGAAGAGGACTTCCTCATCTTCCCAATCGACACCGAACGCGCGCAACCGACGACGAATCAAATGCTCATACGTATCGGCATCAATATCAGTCAAATGAGCTGGGGCATTGACGAGGATGAACAGGTTGTCACCTGCCTCACCCATCGATAGATCAGTTGCGGATGAATTAGAGATATAGATGGTCGGCTCATCCGCATAGCGTTCTTCTTGGAAGAGTGCCTTGAATTCTCGCTCGTAGTCGTCAGAGAAATAGACGTTATGATGGACGAGGTTCAATCGTTTCGATAACCCAATCATTAACACGAATGCAGAGATAGACGGCTCGACGGTATCGCGTGTCGGGACCGGGAAAGAAGGTCGGTCTTTCGCGTCGACAAGTCGAGGATATTGCGTGAGCAGCTCGCCATTGAGCAGAACGGCATCACAAGAGATGACTTCTTTGTCATCAACGACGACTTCATGAGCTTTCCCGTTCAAGACTTCAATTTTCGTCACTTCGTGTCCGAGTCGGAATGTCACCCCAAGTTCACTCGCTCGCTTCGCAAACCCTTTGGCGATGTTCCAGTTGCCTCCCTTGGCGAAATAGACCCCTTCATTCAATTCTAAATGAGAGATGAGTGCGAACGTGCCAGGTGTCACGTATGGGCTACTGCCGATGTATGTCGCATATCGGTCGAGTGCCTGGATGATGCGCTTGTCTTTGAAGTATTTCTGATGAAGGGCATGCAGACTTTGCAGCGGGTGTACTTTTACCATGTCCGTCCAAAGACCGGGATCTAATTTTGTCTCCATGCGAGTAAAGAAGCGTTCGTTCGCGATTCGGAACAACTTCTCTGCTTCATCTAAATAAGCTTGTAATTGATTTTTCTTCATTTGGTCATTCGTCAATCGTCGCACTTCTGACTCGAGCTGTGCCCGGTCGGCGCTAAATGTGAACGAGGAACCGTCTGAATAATGATTGACGGTATGTTGATCGAGTTTGATCAATTCAAAATAGTCATCTGGATTGGCACCGCTGTTTCGGATGACGGAACGGAACACATCTGGCATCGTGATGGTGTTCGGACCGAAGTCGAAACGGTGCCCGTCAGTGATGACGGGCATGAGTTTTCCGCCGACATGTTCATTCTTCTCAATGACCGTGACGTCATAGCCGTGTGTGGCGAGCGTGACGGCAGCGCTCAGGCCACCTAATCCGGCTCCAATGACAACAATTTGTTTCATACATTTGTCCCCCTTAAGTAAAACGCTCGATTAGGAATAATGGCGACCTTTCCACGTGATCGGTAGACGTCTCCATTTACGGATGACGGCGTTCCCGAGTAAGGTCAGATAAGCGATCAAGCTGATTGGATGCAACCATGTACCGGATCCATGAGATTTTATGTCGACAGCAAGTCGGGCGAGGAGTACGAAGAGTGCCGCACTGATCGTTTGCCAACTTGGTGAAAATAGCCATGCGAACATAGCGGTCAACTGAATCCCGTAATACGTCAAGAAGTACAAGGCAAGTCCTACTGATTCATTCATTCCCTTGAATACGTTTTTTGAAAACCCGCTCCATACTTCTTCATTCGTCTCATACATATCACAAGAGATGAACGGGGCGACTTGAACGAGTGACGTCACTTTTTGATGGCGTTTGAACATACGACATAAATCGATATCATCAATCAACGATGAACGGATCGCAGCGTGCCCACCGATTTCTTCGTAGCTATTTCGCTCGACAAGTACATTCATTCCGTTCGCTGCCGCGAATGCAGGGTGCTTCACTTTACGCCAGAACAAAGGCAGATGTTGGGCGATGAGCACATGTTGCATCGGAATCAACAATTTCCCGAGAAATGTCGATGTCGGAAATTGGGGAAATCCGGATAGAAAGACAGCCTTTTCACGAGCGAGTGTCGCATGCATGCGGGGGATGAAGCTCGAATCGATAGTGACGTCCGCATCTAAAAAGAGGAGATACGGTTCGGTCGTGTGTGTTGCAAGCTGATGACAGGCATGGACTTTCCCGGCCCAGTCATCAGGCAAAGGGAATCCCTGAATGACGGTGAATCGGGAATCGTCCCCAATCGCGCGATTCAATCGTTCATATGTATCGTCTTCGGAGCGGTCTTCATAAATGTAGACATGAGTATTCTCCGAGATTGCCATTTGTAAATTAGTAATCAATCGGTCGACATGTCGTGACTCGTTCCGCATCGGGATGCATACGGCTGTCGCCGGTGTTTTCCCAGGTTTTGCGAGTGGTCGTAAAAACGCTAGATTCACGAGTGTGAAGATGAGCATGCAGAGGGTCACGAACCAAAGAATCATGAGCCTTTCCTCCAAATCCGGACGAGCGTTTCTGTCCATTCGGCTAGATTGCGTCGCGGGCGGAACAAAGGAGTATAGGCGGTTGAACGCGTGATGACGTCATGTCTGACATCGTCATACAACTGCTCGAGTGCTTGCGCAATCTCTTGTTTTTGAGCTCTCCGTGCCGACGAGGTCACACTGTGCTTTCGGAATCGAACATAGACGACGGGCTCGGCATGGCTTTCGAATGCATAATACATGGCACATAAATGAAGAGGGAGCTCATTCAGTAACAAGGTCGCCCCCGATTCGATTTCGATGGGACGCATCTCTTGAGGGACTTCTCGACCTTGTGGATACATCCACACGGATTTACCTGAAGTAAGCAACTCATTCGCATAAGCGAGGGAAGCACGTACATCGGAAAGGCTTCCCTTTTTTACAGAGAAGGCCCCAAGGTGACGAAAGAACGGGAAACGACGCAATCCGTCCTCATCCATCAACACATGGATGTCATGTCTCAAAAAATGTTCGTTCACCATATACATGACGAGTCCATCCCACCAAGCACTGTGCGTACTTAAGATTAAACCAGGCGTTGGGATGTCATCGGTTCGAATGAAAATATTATGAAACGTCGGACGAATCTGACGTTCCCTCACGAAAGTTGAGAATACGTTATTGAACCATTTCTTTTTGTGTGACTCGATCATCGCGACCTCTCCTTTCTAAAAGTATCACCCCAGATGTCAGGATGCTCAAGAAGCCAATTCCATAGAGACCTGCGTTCACGGCTGTGACGCCGAAAAGGGCATGGAGCATGACGAACAAGTAAACGCCGTGCTGGATGAACAAGGAATCGACAGCTCGTTCGTGACGTTGCAAAATCCACGAGAAAATAAGAGATAACCCAAACCAGCCAATAAAGTTTTGCGTCGGGATATCATAATACAAGCCGTCATTAGCCCATTCCCAGTAGCCTTTCACGTTTGCTGCTACAGGATCGATTGCCATATCGAGCCATACGGCGAGAATCGGGACGAGCCATAAAATGTTGTTGCGGAACGTGAAGAGTCGGGCCACGGCAAAACTAGAGCCGATGACAGCGAGCCATGCTGCCCCAATCGTGACAGGGACTCCAAACACCGTCGGACCGAATGCCTCGGCATAGACATATTCGCTGAACGGGAACCCCGTTTTTACGCCGAGAGTCTCCACGGCGATTGAACCGAAGAAAATAAACGGAACAATCCAAACACCTTGTCGAATCCCTTGATAAAGAATCGTTCCACCGATCGCACCGGCGAGCCATAAAAAGACGGGGTTCGCCCACTCTAACCAAGGCGGAAGCAGGTCGAATCCAACTAAGATCAATCCAATGAAATACCAAACAAGAAACCATTTCCAAATAAACGGATACACTTTCATTCCATCACCTCTTCTTTCATTCTAAAGCTCATCTCAGTCTTCGTCTAACAAATGCATGTACGAAAAAAGAGCCTCGTTGAACGAGACTCTTAATTGGCCATCCGCTTCCGTCTTTTCACGAACGAGAAAGCGATGAATAAGACATAGAACGGGACGGCGATGAACCAGAACGTCGGCCATTCTTTCCAACGGGCGAACATCATATACGTCACGTAGACAAGACTGATGGTAATGATGAACGAGTGACGCGGCAGTGGTACATCTTTGAAACTCGGGATGCGGACACGGCTGACCATCAACAGGGCGAGCCCTGTGAAGAAAATTGGTGTCAACAGTTCGCTGACGCGGTCCCCGAACGTCGTGATGACGGCGAGGAGTCCACCGGCGGCCGTAATCGGGACACCGGAGAAGTAACTCGCCGCAACGTTTGTCGCGGACAAGTTGAAGCGGGCGAGGCGGTATGCCCCAAATAGCGGGAAGAGTGCCGCAAAGAACAATCCATAATTGCCGTAATCAATGAAAAACGTATAATAGGCGAGCATCGCCGGTGCGACACCAAACGTGACGATGTCAGCGAGCGAATCTAGCTCTTTCCCGAAGTCTCCAGCGACTCCGAGCATACGGGCGAGGCGCCCGTCCAAGCTATCGAGCATCATCGCGATGATGATTAACAACGTGGCGTTTGAGAAGTCACCACGTGCGGCGTAGACGATTGCGACGACACCACAAAATAAATTTCCGAACGTAAAGGAGTTTGGAATCCACGAGCGGATGCGTTCTTTCCACATAATTTTTCCCCCAGTAAGGTCATTGGCTAAACCAGCGACCGTTTGTGAATTGCAGTAAATCTTCTGGCTTCAACTCGATTTGATAGCCACGTTTCCCGGCAGAGATCGTGATGGTCTCTTTCTCTCTAGCTGCCTCATGCAGGTATACGGGAAACGACTTCTTCGCCCCGATGGGAGAGACGCCACCCCGGATGTATCCGGTCAGTGCCTCGAGCTCTTTCATCGGGACAGGCGATGCTTTCTTCGCTCCCCAAGCTTTCGCGGCTGCCTTCAAATCGATGTCACGTTCTCCAGAAATGAGAAAGAAGGCGTATTGTTTTTTCTCGTTCATGAGACAAATCGTTTTGTATAGTTCATCGAGCGGTTTATGCAACGTCTTTGCGACATGTTTGGCAGAGACATCGGTTTCATCGACTTCATACGTATGATAAGCGAACGGAATCTTCTTTTGTTTCAGTTGCCGAGCGGCGTTTGTCAGTTGCATCTGACTCATCCTTTCGTGACCGACTCCTTTTAGAATAGCAAATCAACCAACTTCACGGCAATTGAACTTCAAAAAACTTTTCAGTAAAGGAAGGAGTTTGACGGAATGGCGAAGAAATGAACAGTGATTCATTTTAGAAGGGGGAATGAAAGTGGAGACGATTCAATTGACGACGCACAATGGGGTAGGGTGGTTGAAACTAAACCGACCTGAAAAGCTGAACGCCTTGAACGAGACGTTGCTACGTGAAATGAAAACGGCAATCGATGAATTTGATCAGGACGACGCGGTTCGTGTCATTGTCCTTGTCGGAGAAGGGCGGGCATTCTCATCTGGACAAGATTTAACGATTGAGAGCGATGCAGATTACGGGGAATATTTAGAAGAGGTATATCATCCACTCGTTCGTGCGCTTTTCTCGTGCCGTAAGCCGCTCATCGCGGGAATTCATGGCGTCGTGGCGGGAGCGGGACTCAGTTTGGCACTCGCGGCTGATGTCCGAATCGTCGCCAAGTCGACGAAGTTCAGCTCGGCGTTCATCAAAATCGGATTGGTCGCAGATGCAGGCGGACCGTATCACTTACGTCGACTTATGCGAGACGACCTCGCATTAGATTGGTTGTGGAGTGGCAGTACGATCGACTCGGAGGCAGCGCACACATTCGGACTCGTCACAGAGCTCGTGGAAGATGCGGTGTATACGGAGCGATTGACTTCCTACGCAGAGACACTCGCTGCAAAATCACCGGTCGCTGTTCAAGGGATGAAGGCGCTCATGCGGGCTGCTTCATTTGAAGAGGGATTGAATGAAGAAATCGATTGGCAACGAAAGTGTGGGGACACGGACGTACACCGTCAGGCGATGCAGGCATTTTTGATGAGATAAAAAAAGCGGCCGCGGCCGCTTTTTTACGTGGTTGATTTGGCTTCGAACTGGAATCCTTTTTGTTGCCACGTTCCGTACTTCCAACGGCGGAACGCGAAGAAACCACGGAACCACTCATCGAGAGAGAAGGCGAGCCAAATCCCGAGGATGCCGAGCCCCATTTGAAGACCGAACAAGTAGCTGAACGCTACGGCGACGCCCCACATCGAGGCGATTCCGATCATGACCGGGAAACGAACGTCTCCAACGGACTTCAACGATCCCATCAAGACGATGTTCATGGCGCGACCTGGCTCTAAAATGAGCGTTGCCCATAAGATTGGCACTCCGACCGCGATGATGTCAGGGTTTGACGTGAAGAGCCCGAGTAGCGACTCGCTGAATACCGCCAATCCGAGAGAGGCGACGAACGAGGCGAACATGGCAATCTTCAATGTCTTGACGGCGCGATGATACGCCTCTTTGAAACGTTTGCCCCCGATATCTCGCGCGATCAAGAGCTGTGTCCCTTGCGCGACGGCGACGGTGAACAAGAAGGCGAGCATCGACAAGTTCATGACGTATACCCGTGCGGCGAGGGAAGCTTCTCCCATCGTCGCGATGAAACCGGTGATGATGATCTGTGAAGCTTGATAAGACAAGTTCTCTCCGGCAGAAGGGACACCGATTTGAAGGAGCGACTGGATGTCGTCTTTCTTAGGACGAATCACTTCTTTTAACGGGAAGCGGATCATTAGCTTCCGTTTGACGAGCCAGAACAAAAGTACCATGGCGGCGAATCGTGCGATCACGATGGCCCAAGCGACACCGGCAACGCCAGTGACCGGAAGTCCGAACCAGCCGGTAACGGCAAAGATGGCACCAACAGCAGTGATGATATCAATCAGAAGCGTCGCGAGCATGGCATGTTTCGTCATGCCGTGACTTCGTAGAATCGAGCTGAGCGCCATGATGAGTGCTTCGGTGAATAACGACAAGCCGACGATTTGCAGGAACAACAGCCCGTGTGCAAACAGTTCGTCCGATAGACCGAACAGGCGTAAAAACGTTTCGCCGAACAAGAAGATGACGACGACCATGATTGCACCGAGCCACATATTCAAACTGACGGCGGAGCGGGCAAAGTCACGACTCTTCTTCATGCGTTGTGCGCCAATCGCTTGACCGATCAAGATGGTCGCCCCGACAGACGTCACACTGAAGACAATCAAGAACACGTTTAAGATTTGGTTGGCAACCCCGACGGCCGAAGCGGCGGCGTCTGAGTAATGTGCGAGCATCAATGTGGCGATGATCCCGGTCCCCATGTGGAGGGCAAGTTCGATAAAAATCGGCCACGACAGTTTGAACAGGGTGAGCTGTTCCGTTTGTTTCGTCTGCATGTAGTGTATTCTCCCTTTTCTCTATAATTCTTTCTGTTAACTATTTGTTTTATAAAAATGTCAAAGGTCATCTTACTCCTTATGAAATGAAAAAGAAAGGGGTTTGCTAAATTATTTTCAACAAAAAAATCACCCGAAGCAATCAGGTGATTTTCGAAATTATTTCAATTTCAGAATAGCTGCACTAAATGGTGCCAATTCGATTTCGAGTGACTCGAGATCGCGGTCGTGTAACAAGTCGTAGGCGGCGCCACGATAACCAAGCGGACTTAGTTTCGAAGTAGAGTCCGAGTTGTTGAAGTAGACCAAGTACGTCTCATCTTTCGTGCATCGCTCGATGATGACGGCATTGTTGGCGTCGTCGACCAAGTTGAAGCGATACGAACCGGCGTTCGCGAGTACGGGATGGTCTTTCCGTAGCTGGATGAGCTTTTGAATGTAACGGAAGAGGTTACGGTCTTCTTCGGCTTCGTCCCATGGCATACAGCGACGGCAACCCGGGTCTTGTTCTCCCTCGAGTCCGATTTCATCCCCGTAGTAAATACATGGGCTACCTGTGTACGTGAGCATCGACGTCATCAATAGCTTGAACTTGCCTTTATGACCTTTCGCCCGCGTCAACGCGCGTGGCGTATCATGTGAGTCGATCAAGTTGAATGTGACTTCGTTGACATTCATCGTGTTCATCATCTCGACGCGCGTCAATTCGTTGCGGAACTCAGAAGCCGTCGTCCGGTCGAGTGCGAAATAGTTCAAGCTTGCGTTCGTGAACGGATAGTTCATGACGGCATCGAACTGATCCCCTTGTAGCCAAGGTTGTGAATCGTGCCAAATCTCCCCGAGGATGTAGGCTTCCGGGTTCGCTTGCTTGACTGCCTTACGGAAGTCACGCCAGAATGCATGGTCGACTTCGTTGGCGACGTCTAAGCGCCATCCGTCGATACCGAACTCTTCGACCCAGTAACGGGCGACATCTAATAAGTAAGCTTTTAACTCTGGATGCTCCGTATTGATCTTCGGCATGTTCTTCTCGAATGCGAACGTATCATAGTTCGGCTTCGGTTCTGTGACGACCGGGAAATCGCGAAGATAGAACCAATCTCGATACTCAGAAGACGGACCGTTCTCGACGACATCTTGGAACCATGGATGGTGATATCCGATATGGTTGAAGACGGCGTCGAGCATGACCTTGATGCCATTCTCGTGCAAGAGGTCGACCAGTTCTTTAAATTTCTCTTTTGTCCCGAACTGTGGATCGATTTCCATATAGTCGAGCGTATCGTACTTATGGTTCGTCGTCGCTTTAAAGATTGGGCAGAAATAGATTCCAGTAATCCCGAGTTCGACCAAGTGGTCGATATGGTCGATCACCCCTTGGAAATCCCCACCGAAGAAGTTTGTGATTGTCGGCTCTGTCGAGTTCCATGGCAGTGTCTCTTCTGGATTAAGTGAAGCATCTCCATTGGCGAAGCGATCCGGGAAGATTTGATACCAAACCGTGTCCTTCACCCAAGACGGTGCGTGGAAGATATCAATCGGATTGATAAACGGGACACAGAAGTAATATCCCGTATCATCGAGCGGTTTTTCTTCGAACCATCCTTTTTCGGTATAGACGGCCGTCTCTTGTCCATCATTCAAACGGAATCCGTAGCGAAGGCGACGGAACGGCGGCTTGATGGCGATGAACCAGTAGTCATAGGCGTCGTCAAAACCGATTTTCTCCATTGGAGTCTCGTATGTACGCCAGTAGCTCGGCTTGTCCGGGTCAAAATTCCACATGGCCGGGTCTTCAGAATGCCAATCATAAGGGTCGTTCCAAATCAAATCGACCGATTCAATATCTCCACGTTTCGTATGAAAACGGATGTGGATCGTCTCACGGTCATATTTGTAAACGAACGGGGACATGGCACGATGATAAATCGCTTCTTTCATCATAAGGAAAACATTCCTTTCTTTAAGGGGGATGACATCATTTTACAACACTGTGAATCAAAGAGAATAGGTGTTGCGAAAACGTTTGCTCAAGCAAAGGGTAATAAAGCGTTTACATTTTGTCAATTGCTGAAACTCATAAAAAGTGAAGATTTGAGAACAAAATTTTATAAATTACATAAATGGGTCAACAGACGTAAAAAAAGTGTAAAAAAAGACTTGTAAAACGCTTTCACAACTGTATAATAAAAATTGAGGTGAGGATGCAAACGTTTTCACTACCGTGTCAATTTCGTAGCGGAGTTTTAAAATTGACGTGGTCGTGCGATTGCGCAAATCTGACCATACTATTTCCTTGGGGAGGTTTTTCATCATGAAGATGAAAAAAATGGTAGCAGGACTTTCAACAGCAGTATTCGCATTCGGTGCACTTGCTGCATGTGGTGGCGGAACAGACAACGGATCTTCTAACGAAGGTGGTTCTTCAAGCGAGAACAAACCTGAAAAGATCGTCATCTGGGAAGACATCGAAAAGTCTGAAACAACGAAAGAAGTTGCGAAGGCGTTCGAAGAAGAGCATGGCGTAAAAGTTGAAGTCGTCGAAGTACAGATGACAGACCAAAAAGACAAGCTTGCGCTTGACGGTCCAGCTGGTAAAGGCCCAGACATCGTTCTCGTACCACACGACCAAATCGGTACAATCGCTGACCAAGGTCACTTGGCTCCAATCGCTGACGAAGGATCACTTGACGCATTCACAGACGCTGCGAAATCAGCTGTCATGTTCGATGGTCAAGCTTATGGATATCCAAAATCAGTTGAGACACCAGTTCTCATGTACAACAAAGATTTGATGGCTGAAGCTCCAGCATCAATGGACGACCTCTACAAGTTGTCAAACGATGTGAAAGCTGATGGCGAGTACGGATTCCTCGCACTTTGGGATAACTTCTACTTCGCACACGGTGTTATCGCTGGATTCGGCGGATACGTGTTCAAAGAAGACGGTGGCGCACTCGACCCATCTGACATCGGTTTGAACAACGAAGGCGCGGTTGAAGGATTCGAATACATCGGTAAATGGTATCAAGAAGGCCTCTTCCCTAAAGGATTGGTCGGAGAACCTGGCGGCCAGGCAATGGACCAACTCTTCACTGAGAAGAAAGCTCACTCAGTCATGAACGGACCATGGGCTGTAGCAGGTTACACAGATGCAGGCGTGAACCTCGGAGCGGCTCCAATGCCAACACTTCCGAACGGTGAGCCAATCAAGACGTTCATGGGTGTGAAAACATATGCCCTTTCAGCTTACACAGAAAACCAAGAGTGGGCTGAAATGTTCCTTCAAGAGTTGACGAATGAAGAAAACGCATTGGCAATGTTTGAAGCATACAACGAGATCCCACCAGTAGCAGCACTCGAGTCGAACGAAACAATCACGTCGAACGAAGTTGCGAAAGCGGTATTCGACCAAGCGACAAACGCAATCCCAATGCCGAACATTCCTGAAATGGGACAAGTTTGGGAGCCGATGGCACAAGCACTTCAGCTTGTAGCGACTGGTAAACAAGATGCACAAAAATCTGCAGACGATGCAGTGAAAGTCATCGAGCAACAAATCCAAGCAAACAACCAATAAGGAATTGAAATGACGGGGTGCGCCACATGGCGTTCCCCCTCATTTTCTAACATTGAGCAAACGTTTGCTTGATTGATTTGCTCAAATCGAAAGGAGAAACTGAGGATGGCTGCAATTGCGAACCCTAAAACACCGGACCAACGCCCGGACAAGCCTACAAACCATGCTCGGAACGCGGGACTACTTTCCATCATTCCGGGACTCGGACAGGTATATAACAAACAATACGCGAAGGCGGTAGCGTTCTTTATCATCGTCGTATCTTATTTTGCTGTTAACTATGATCTATTTTTCAAAGGGGCGGGCGCAGGACCAGGTGACCGTGGAGGACTTTGGGGATTGATCACGCTTGGTGAAGTGCCAGGACCTCGTAACGACCACTCCATCTTCTTGATGGTCGAGGGGATTGTCGCGTTAATTTTACTTTTCTTCGGAATCGCGTTCTATGTTTGGAACATTCGTGACGCCTATCGTGTCGGTCGCGCTCGTGATCAGCATCTAAACCTTCCATCGTTCCAAATGCAACTTCGCAACTTGCGTGACCATGGATTCCCATACTTGATGTTAATCCCATCACTCATTTTGTTAGTGTTTACAGTTATTCTTCCATTGATCTTTACGTTCTTGATTGCCTTCACGAACTATCGCTACAATAACGCACCACCAGCGAAACTCGTCGAATGGGTCGGATTCGAGAACTTCACGCGTATTTTTGAAATCGATATCTTCCGTGACACGTTCGTCGGGGTACTCGGCTGGACGCTTGTCTGGACAGTCGCTTCAACGACAGGTGTCATCGCAATCGGTATCTTCCTTGCGGTACTCTTGAACCAAGAAGGTCTTCGTTTCCGTCGCTTGTTCCGTTCAATCTTGATTTTGTCTTGGGCAGTTCCGGCATTCATCACGATCTTGATCTTCCGTTCAATGTTCAACGAATCGTTCGGGGTGTTCAATACGACAATCTTGCCGGCACTCGGTCTTGACCCAGTCAACTGGATGACCGATCCGACAGCTACACGAACAGCACTCGTTCTCATTCAATGGTGGCTCGGATTCCCGTTCATCATGACGCTCATGACAGGGGTCCTTCAGTCGATTCCTGGTGACTTATATGAAGCGGCGACGATTGACGGAGCAACCATCTTTGATAAGTTCCGTTTGATCACATTGCCGATGCTCTTGTTCGCAACTGCACCGATCTTGATCACGCAGTTCACGTTCAACTTTAACAACTTCAACATCATCTATCTCTTTAATGGCGGTGGCCCTGCTGTACCTGGACAAACGGCCGGCGGTACCGACATCTTGATTTCTTGGATTTACAAATTGTCTCTCGGTGCCAACCCGCAATACGGACTTGCGGCTGCGATTACACTCATCTTGTCATTCTTCATCATGACACTTGCCGTGATCCAGTTCCGTCGGACAAAATCTTTCAAAGACGAGGATATGATCTGATATGAAAAAACAAAAACGAATCAATTTGGCGATCTCGTATGTCATCTTGACGCTTGCGTCGATCATCATTCTCTATCCGATGCTTTGGGTTGTCGGTACATCATTCAACCCGGGGCGTACGATTACGTCAACGATTATTCCAGCGAACCCGACGTTTATTCACTATAAAAACTTGTTTGACCTAACGATTTCGGATTATAGTTTATGGTATGTGAACACGTTGAAAATCGCTTTCATCACGATGGCACTCTCAGTCGTCTTGGTGACGATTACTGGTTACGTCTTCTCACGCTACCGTTTCGTCGGACGGAAGAACTCACTCGTCTTGTTCCTCGTCCTTCAGATGGTGCCACAGTTCGTTGCGATCATCGCGATTTATGTATTGCTCAACATGCTCAACCTTCTTGACACACATACAGCGCTCATCTTGCTCTATGCGGGTGGTGCGATTCCGATGAACACGTACTTGGCGAAAGGGTACTTCGACACGATTCCAAAAGAACTTGACGAAGCAGCCCGCATGGATGGTGCAGGTCACCTCCGAATCTTCTGGCAAATCATCTTGCCGCTTGCGAAGCCGATTGTCGCAACGATTGCTCTCTTTAACTTCATGGGACCATTCAACGACTTTATCTTGGCATCGCTCGTCCTTCGTTCACCAGAGAAACAAACATTGGCAGTTGGTCTTTACAACATGATCTCGAAACAGTTCGATAATAACTTCACGTTATTCGCGGCGGGTGCCGTTCTTTCAGCCCTTCCGATCGTCATCTTGTTCTTCATGTTCCAACGCTACTTCGTTTCTGGCCTTACAGCGGGTGGTACGAAAGGATAATACTCGTAAAAGGAGGAAGCGATATGAGGCGAGGCGTCGTGCTCGTGCTCCTGTCGCTTCTTTTGTTTCCGACCGTCGTCGGTGCAAAGGAAGCTGCTACTTGGGAACAAGAACGCATGTATTTTATTATGGTCGACCGATTTGTTGACGGGAACCCGGACAACAATGAGCAAGTCGACAAAGATGATCCGAAAGCGTTTCATGGCGGGGACATCCGTGGGGTCATCGAAAAGCTCGATTATATCGAGTCACTCGGCTTCACATCGATTTGGTTGACACCCGTTTTTGAAAATATGCCGGACGGCTATCACGGGTATTGGATTAAGGATTTTTATAACATCGACCCGCAATTCGGGACGAAAGAGGACTTACAAGAACTTGTCGCGGAAGCACACAAACGAGACATGAAAGTCATTCTCGACTTCGTTGTCAACCACGTCGGCCCGAACCATCCGTGGGTGGAAGAAAAGCCGGAATGGTTCCACGAACAGCTGCCGATCGTGTTCTGGAAAGACCAGGAGCAAGTCGAGACACACTGGTTATTCGATTTGCCGGACTTTAAAACAGAGGATCCGGAAGTCAAATCGTATTTGATCGACGCGGCGAAGTACTGGATCGAAGAGACGGACATCGATGGCTATCGCCTCGACACGGTCCGTCACGTCGATAAGGCGTTCTGGAAAGACTTTATCGAAGGTGTTCGGTCGGTCGACCCAGACTTTTACTTACTCGCTGAAGTGTTTGATCCGGATCCACAATATGTCGCGCAATATGACGACCTTGGATTCAACAGCATCACGAACTTTACATTCTACGACCGGGTATCAAAAACGATGACGCAACAGCAGGCGAACGTCGATGAAATCGATGTTGCCGCAAGCTATGCCGAAACGTTTTTTAACGACCCGAATCAGATGGCGACGTTCCTCGATAACCATGATGTCGAACGGTTCATGCATATGGCTGAACTCGGCGGCGTGGAATCGGCGGAACGACGGTTACGTCTTGGGTTGTTCGCACTCTATGCGTCACCGGGTATGCCAATCGTCTTCCAAGGGACAGAAAATGCACAGACAGGTGGAGCCGACCCGGCGAACCGTGTCATGACTGAATTCCCGGGAAATGAAGAGTTACACGAATACGTCGCAACGATGAACCGCATGCGTGAAGAGTATCCTGTGTTTGCGACAGGTGAACAGCGTATGATTGCATCGGAGGATGGAATGGCCGTCTTCGAACGGAAAGACGGAGATGACGTCGCGTTATATGCGATCAACATGAACAGTGAGGATCGAGAGATTGAGATCGAGGTCAGTGAAATCGGGGAAGATACAAGACTTCGTGGTCTATTATTCTCACAACTGGTCACAGATCAACGCGGAACGTTTACAATTGAACTATCTGGCGAAAGTGCGAACGCTTACATCGTTGAGGAGTCATCGGTAAATCCGTGGATGATTGGGTTGATCGTCGTCACGATTCCGATTTTCTTGACAGGTTTGGTCATGTGGAAGCGTCGCAAATAAAGATATGACACGCCGAAAGGCACGAATTGAATTCACGGAAGCAGGGGGGAACACCATGCAAATCACAATTAAAGATGTTGCGAAGCACGCGAACGTCGCGCCGTCGACGGTATCTCGCGTCATCGCCAACAGCCCAAGAATCAGTCAGAAGACAAAAGAACGAGTCAGAAGCTCGATGGAAGAGCTCGGTTACCATCCGAACATTCATGCGAGAAGTCTTGCCAACCGCTCGACACAGTCGATTGGTCTCGTCATGCCGAGCGCGGCAACAAAGACGCTTCAAAACCCATTCTTCCCAGAAGTGTTGCGAGGAATCAGTACGAAGGCGCACCAAAACGGTTATTCACTCTATATGACGACCGGTGTGACAGAAGAAGAGGTATTGTCGGGTGTGATCGAGATGGTACAAGGACGCCGTGTCGACGGTGTCATCGTCCTCTATTCACGTGAAGACGACCAAGTCGTCCAATATCTACGTCAGACGAAGTTTCCGTTCGTCGTGGTCGGGAAGCCGTTCGGGGACGCTTCTTCGATTACGTACGTCGATACGGACAACTATTTAGCCGGACGCGAAGTGACGAAGCATCTCTATAACCTAGGTCACCGTCGCATCGCCTTCATCGGGGGATCGGACAAACTCGCCGTGACACAAGACCGCCGGAACGGATACGCGACGGCACTCATGGAAGCGGGCATCCCGGTATGTGAGGACTATATTGCCCGGGCCGAGTTCATGACGAAAGGTGGCGCAAAAGCCGTCCGTGAACTGCTTCAAAATGAAGAGCCACCGACAGCTGTCGTCGTCAGTGATGACATGATGGCACTCGGGGTCATCAGTACACTCAGCGAAATGGGACTCAAGATTCCTGAAGATGTGGCTGTCGTCAGTTTCAATAACGTCTATATCGCCGAACACTCGAACCCGCCGCTCACTTCGGTCGAGATCAACATTTTCGGTCTCGGCTTTGAGGCGACAAATTGCTTGATTGAACAAATTAGCGATAATGCCCCACCATACGGAAAACGTGTCATCGTTCCACACTATTTGGTCGTCCGCCAATCATGTGGACAAAAAAAGAATAAAGCGGAGACGCTCGAATCAAATTCTTAATCGTCTAGACGATCTCGCAAGGAGCGAGGTCGTCTTTTGCATATCCTGTTGATTGAAGTCACCTGAAGTAGGGAACATTTCTCACGAACGGATTGAAACTGAAAGGATGGATTGAGATGAGCGAAAAACGATTTGTCGGAACATACGATACGAAAGAGAACCTGCTTTCTAAAATTAACGAACTGAATGAAAATGGTTATGATGAAGGAGAATTATATGTCGTGACCGAACAGGAAGACGCTGTCCATGTGCTCAAACATGAGACGAACGTAAACGTGGAAAACGGTGACGCGTCTTGGTTAGACAACCTTCAGGACGATACAAGTCAGGGCAAAGATATGAAACAGGCGCTACACGATTTAGGCATCTCAGATGATGAAGTGGGGCAAGCACATGCACAATTGAAACAAGGTGGATATGTGCTCGTCATCGATGAACCAGATACGGGGTTCAATGATGGTCGGAGCGCTCTATTCGAAGGGCACGAAGCGAATGCGGCGTTCGGTGAGGATGAAGAAAATCAAAAGTGATGATCCATTTAGGCTGTCTCCGTGGGAGGCAGTTTTTTTCTCTAAAAAATGTGACGAAAAAAAGAAAGAAAAAGTTTTATGCAAACGATTGCATTCTATCTTCAGTTGTGTAAAATGAAAGGTGAGATTAAATACAGCGCTTTCATAGACAAGCGGTTGCACGAACTTGTTGTCCATCGAAGGTAGCCTTGTAGAGAAAAAGGAGTGGCAGACAGATGAAACGATTGTTTGCAGTCGATGAATGGAAAGTAACAGAAGAAGGTCTTCACCCGAAAGAAAACCGTCTTGCTGAATCGATCACATCGCTCGGAAACGGGCACATGGGAATGCGAGGAAATTTCGAGGAAGATTACTCGAATGATACGCACCAAGGATTCTATGTGGCGGGCGTCTATTACCCGGACAAAACACGTGTCGGTTGGTGGAAGAACGGATATCCTGAATACTTTGCCAAAGTATTGAATGCGACAAACGTCATCGGTCTACGCGTCGCGATTAATGGGACACCTGTCGATTTGGCGAAATGGGACGTGAAGGACTTTACACGTGAATTGGATATGCAGCGTGGTGTCCTCACGCGGACGTTCACATTGATGAACGGGACAGAAGAGACAAACGTAGAAGTCGTCCGTTTCTTCTCCATCGTCGATAAAGAAGTATTAGCGATTCGTTACAACGTCACACCGGTGAACTACGAAGCGAAAATCGAGTTCACGCCATACTTAGACGGCGATGTCGAGAACGAAGATTCGAACTACGATGAGAAGTTCTGGCTCCCGGTCGACCGTGGCATCGAAGAACGCTTCGGTTTCGTGACGACGAAGACGAAAAAACTCGATTGGCACGTCACGGCATCGATGATTGCGGACGTAGAAGGCGCTCGTTGTGAAGTGCTCGAAGCGACAGACCTCTTCGTGGCGAACAAATTCACGGTCAATGTGACTGCCGGCGAGACAGCGACAGCCTATAAATATGTATCTGTCGTGACGAACCGCGACCATGCGATTGAAGACCTTCAATCTGCAGGGATGACACGCGTCGAAGCGGCGTTTGAAAAGGGCTTTGAAACGCTTCTCACTGAACAGACGGAAGCGTGGCTTGCACGCTGGGAAGATGCGGACGTTCGAATCGATGGAGATATCGAAGCGCAACAAGGAATCCGTTTCAACATCTTCAACATGTATCAGACGTATACAGGTGAAGATTCGCGTCTCAACATCGGACCGAAAGGATTCACAGGCGAGAAGTACGGCGGTGCGACGTATTGGGATACGGAAGCCTATTGCCTCCACTTCTACTTGGCGACGACCAAACCAGAGGTCTCATGGAACTTGCTCAAATACCGTCACAATCAATTGCCACAAGCAAAAGAGAACGCTGTGAAGAATGTCGGTATGGAAGGTGCGCTTTACCCGATGGTCACGATGAACGGGGAAGAGTGTCACAACGAGTGGGAGATCACGCATGAAGAGATTCACCGGAACGGTGCAATCGCCCATGCGATCTTCAACTACACGAACTTCACAGGCGACAAGTCTTACCTTGGACAATATGGACTTGAAGTATTGGTCGAAATCTCGCGTTACTGGGCTAGCCGCGTCAACTTTGTGCCACACAAAGACGTGTATATGATCCTAGGCGTCACAGGTCCGAACGAATACGACAATAACGTCAACAACAACTGGTACACGAACTTGATTGCCGCGTGGACGCTCGAGTACACGCAAGAAGTGTATAACTACTTGAAAGAAGCAGAACCTGCACGTCTCGAAGAGCTCGTGTCGACACTTGGCATCACAGACGCTGAACTTGCGAAGTGGGCGGATATCCAAACGAAGATGTACTATCCAAAAGATGACCTCGTGCCAGATGTCTTCATGCAACAGGATGGCTTCATGGATAAAGAGCAGATCTTGGTGAAGGACCTCGATCCGAAACACCTTCCACTTAACCAAAACTGGTCGTGGGATCGCATCCTTCGCTCAAACTTCATCAAACAAGCGGACGTCCTTCAAGGACTCTACACGTTTGGTGATCGCTTCACGCTTGAACAGAAACGTGCGAACTTCGATTTCTATGAGCCACGCACGGTTCATGAGTCGAGCTTGTCACCATGTGTCTATTCGATCATTGCGGCAGAAGTCGGGTATGAGGACAAAGCGGTTGAATTGTATCAACGTTCAGCACGTCTTGACCTCGACAACTACAACAATGATACAGAAGACGGGCTGCACATCACGTCGATGGTCGGCTCATGGATGTCCATCGTTCATGGTTTCGCAGGCATGCGCATCCAGGGGGATCACCTCTCGTTCAGCCCGATGATTCCGAAGGACTGGAACGGTTATTCGTTCAACATGCTCTGGCGTGGCCATCACTTGACGGTCACATCATCACGTGAACAAGTGACAATCCAACAAACAGGTGGTACAGATGTAACGCTTCACGTGTATGGAAATGCAGTAACGGTTCCTGCGAATGAATCGATTACAATTGAAACAGTGAAAGCGTGACCAATTGCTTCATACGAACAAGCCGACCTCGGTCGGCTTGTTTTTGTATGAAAAACTTATCGGATTTCCTGCATATTTGCTGTATGCAGCATGAATAATCTATGTTATCTTGATTCTTAGCTATTTTGAGAAAGGGGAGTTGAAGCTTGACGGAAGCCGTTAAAGAACATACACGAATCGGGGTTGTCTCGATCATCGGAGGATTGTTCGTTGCCTTATCCATGACATTATTTTTAATTCCAGCCGGCGTCTATTCGACAGGATTTACGGGTCTTGCCCAAATCTTGACAGCACTACTAGCTGGTACACCGTTTGAACTAGGGGAAGGGCTCTGGTTCTTTATTCTGAACGCACCACTGCTCGTCGCCAGTTATTTTATGCTCGGGCGGAATATGATGATCCATACGCTCGTCAGTGTCGCCTCGGTTACGTTGTTCATTCGTATGCTTCCGCAATCGCAGCTCCTCTCGGACGACCCGTTATTGAACGCCGTGTTCGGCGGTGTGCTCTTGGCGATCGGATCGGGGATAACGATTCGATACGGTGCCTCGACGGGAGGCTTTGACATTGTCGCGTTGATTCTTGCGAAATTCACGAACAACTCGGTCGGTGTCTACCTCTTCTTGATGAACATGATGATCGCGCTCGCAGCAGGTGCCTTGTTCGGATGGCCGACAGCACTCTATACGATCGTCTTCTTGTATGTGACATCAAAAGTTATCGATGAGATTTACACGAATACGCAGCGTCAGACGCTCTTCATCGTGACGAACCATCCAGATGAAGTGACGAAAGAATTGCATCAACACGTGTTCCGTGGCATCACGCTCATGCCGGCAATCGGCACGTACTCGAAAGTCGAGAAAGCAACGCTCATGATGGTCGCCCAACGACACGAGGTTCGTGAAATCACACGGATTTGTAAAGATGCAGACCCATCGGTTTGGATCAATATCTTGCCGACAGAGGACGTCGAAGGAACGTTCCGTCGCTAAAAAGTAGACGAATTACAAAAAGCACCGACTTTTCTAAGTCGGTGCTTTCGTTATGACTTGATCCCAAGTCTTTCTTCTAAGAAGAGGGCAATCCCGTCATCCATATTTGAAGCCGTCACTTCGTTGGCTACATTCTTCAATTGGTCGATGGCGTTCCCCATCGCGACACCTGTCCCGACATAGTCGAGCATCTCAAGGTCGTTCTCTTCATCACCGAACGCAATGATCTGTTTCCGGTCGATGTTCAAATGTTTCGAGACTTCTTGGAGTCCGAGTGCCTTCGACGTGTTTTTGCTCATGACTTCAATCATGTGCTCCGGCATGCGCCATTGACGGTTCAATACGGCCTCGGCATGAATGTCGTCGAGCTGCGAGCGGACGTGTGCCACGTGGTCTTTTGTCGCGTGAATCAAAAGTGACGTCGGCTCGTCCTGCAAGTGTGTCAACAAGTTCCCAGACGTGACGCTGAGCGCACGTTCTGCATACGGGCTGTAAAACTCTTGCGGGTCTTTTTGGAAATAAACGTGGTCGGTCACTTCGACGACGATGTTATGGGCTTTCGTATCGGCGACCTCTTCAATGATATCGTGTGCGGTCTTGAGCGGAATCGGGCGGTGTGTGACCGCATAATTCGCATCTTTCGGGTGATGCACGAGGGCGCCGTTGAAGTTGACGAGCGGAGTCGTCAATCCCATTTGCTCATAGTACATGATCGAATGGCGCTTTGGACGCCCTGTTGCAATCATGACTTCATGACCAGATTCACGTGCCGCTTGAAGGGCACGGAGATTTCGTTCACTAATGGTTTTATCATCTCTTAATAACGTTCCATCTAAATCAACTGCGATTAAATAACGTGACATCAGTCATCCTCTTTTCTTCACAATGATGTTTCTACGACCGTATCACATTTTTCGATTATACGGAAAGAATATACAATCGAAGTCGCATATTCCATTCGAACAATGCTATACTAATGTCGTATGAATTTTTACGAATCATCTGTGAGATGGAGGGGACGTTCAATGCGTTATTTAGTGACATTGATCTGGGCGATTGTGCTCTCAAATACAGCGGTATTTATCATTTCTGCTGTTGATGGTGTAGAGTTCAACGCGATGCTCGCGACAGGATTTGGCGTGGCCATCACAATCTTCGTTGCACTTCTCGATGTCTTAAACCAAGACATGGGAATCAGCGACGTTGCACAAGAGAAGTAAGCCGTCTACAATCAAACTGACTCGTGCATGAGTCAGTCTTTTTTCTTTATCCAACATAGAGGAGGATCATGCATATGAAAAACCCTGAAAAACGTGCGAATTTTATCACGTTTGCCATTATCGGAGCGATTATCGTCATCGGAATCGGTCTGTTGTTCTTTTTAAACGGAGCCAATGAAGAAGAGGGCGTCAATGCCGTCACTGCAGATGAATTGCAGCAACAGTTAGACCAGGACGGCGAGGTCGTCGCTTACTTCTGGCAAACAGGTTGTGAATATTGTGAGCAAGTGAAACCGTATGTTGAACCGCTCATCGAAGAATACGATGCGGTCTCAATCAACTTGGCAGACCATAACGTATGGGAAACATACGGCATCAATGGAACACCGACGATCATCCGATTCGAAGATGGAAAAGAAGTCGGTCGCATTGAAGGTGCGGTCTCTGAACAACAATACGAAACATTCTTTAAAAATGAGGAGGCAAAAGAGGAATGAAGCGTCGTTTCTACCAAACGTTATTTGAGTTGAACGCCTCGCCTTGGATTGCCACACGCCTCAAACGCTTTGCGGAATCAAGCGTGAGTCGCCACTTGATTCCTTCGTTTGCCAAAGTGTATGACATTGCGGTGGAGGAAGCAGAACAACCGCTTCATGCCTATCCGTCGCTCCATGCATTTTTTACACGCCATTTGAAGCCGGGAGCGCGTGCGATCGATGAGTCTTCCGAGTCACTCGTTTCACCGTGTGACGGAAAGTTATCGGTCATCGAATCGATCTCAGAGGATAGCCGTTTTGAGGTGAAAGGTCAGTCGTATACACTTGCGGAATTACTTGGTTCTCAACAAGAGGCGAGACGTTATGCAGGTGGAACGGTCGTCGTCCTGTACCTCAGTCCGCGCGATTATCACCGCGTCCATACGCCTCTCTCGGGTCGCGTGCTCAGTCACTATGAACTTGGGGACCGCTCGGCACCCGTAAACGAGCTTGGATTGACGGAGACGGTGAGACCCCTCTCTCGTAACTACCGTCGTGTGACACGCTTTGACAGTCCAGCTGGGACGTATGAGCATATCATGGTCGGTGCCTTGAACGTGAACACGATTGAGTGGACACTTGAGGGCGATCAAGCGGAGAAAGGGCAAGAAGTCGGATACTTCTCATTCGGTTCGACTGTCGTGCTTTGTTTTGAGAAAGATGCGATTCAAATGGACCATGAAAAAATGGGTCCGGTTCGACTCGGTGACGTCATCGGGACGATCAAATCCAACTAATTTTGTATCAATTTTCTTCCGACCGAACGATAGACTAGTCGTTTGGTCGGTTTTCGTTTACCATAGAAGGGATATCAATACTTGTATAAGTAGTTGAATCGTTTAGCTAATTGGAGGAATTTTACGTGTTTAATCGACTTTATCCGAAACAGTTCGTCGCGACTGTGTTTGACATCGACTTACAAGAATTGAAAGACCGTGGGGTACGTGTCATTTTGACCGACCTTGATAATACACTCGTGGCCTGGGATGTTCCGCATGCGCCTGAGCTTTTATTGATGTGGCTTGAAAAAGTAAAATCATACGGTTTCGATGTGATTGTCGTATCAAATAATAACGAGAACCGTGTACGAACGTTTACGGAGCCGCTCGGTCTTCATTATGTCGCTCGTGCCAAGAAGCCGTTACCATCCGGTTTCAAAGAGGCGCTCGCAAAATACGGCTATTCACCGAAAGAAGCCATTTTCTTAGGGGATCAGTTGTTTACGGACGTACTCGGTGCGAATATGGCCGGCATCCATGTCATCCACGTTCAACCGGTCGTCAAAACGGACGGGCTCGTCACGAAATTCAACCGGATGCTTGAGAAGGTTGTCTTTGCGCATATGAAGCGTCGCGGGAAGTATGTATTGATCACGAAAAAAGTGGAAGAGCTTGCTGTCGACGCACAGCGGGCGAAAGTTGCGGTCGCTGAAAAAATCGGCGAAGCGATGCATCCACATTCCAAAGATTCACATAAAAAAGATGAATAAGACCTCGAACGCACAGGAAGAAGGAGGCTGCCCATGTACGGCGACCAAGGCGTCGGAATTAACGCTTCAGGAGTAGCAGCGAGGTGCTACGGCGAATGAAGAAGGGGAAACCTGAACGGCAGTAAGCACAACTATGGAAGAAACCAAACGATATTGCGCTGGGTGCGGCGTAGCCATCCAAACGGAAGACCCGAACGGGGTCGGCTATGCACCAAAATCGGCACTTGACCGAGAAATCGTCATTTGCCAACGTTGCTTCAAATTGAAGCATTACAACCAAGTTCAAGACGTCGAGTTGTCAGATGATGACTTCTTGCGCATCTTGAACGGCATCAGTTCAAAAGAGGCACTCGTCATCAAGATTGTCGATATTTTCGACTTCAATGGCAGTTGGCTTCCAGGCCTACAACGCTCAGTCGGGTCGAACCCGGTCCTCTTAGTCGGGAACAAGGTGGACTTGTTGCCGAAATCCGTCAATCCGAACCGGATGGCGAACTGGATGAAGGCTGAAGCGAAAGAGCTCGGCTTGAACCCGATTGACGTTCATTTGATCAGTGCGAAAAAAGGACACGGCATCGATGAACTCGCAGAGAAGATTGAATATTACCGAAAAGGCAAAGACGTCTTTGTCGTCGGTTGTACGAACGTCGGGAAATCGACACTCATCAACCAGGTAATCAAACGTTTCGGTGAAGAGGATGAAGCCATCATCACTGTCAGTCATTTCCCGGGAACGACGCTTGACTTGATCGATATCCCGCTTGATGATGATGCGAACTTGTACGATACACCAGGGATCATCAACCGTCATCAAATGGCGCATTACGTCGATGCGAAAGATTTGAAGACAATTACGCCGAAAAAAGAAATCAAGCCACATGTGTTCCAATTAAACCCGCAACAGACGCTCTACTTTGGCGGTTTGGCACGCTTGGATTACTTGGAAGGCAATAAACGATCGTTCGTCATCTATATGTCGAACGAGTTGAAAGCACACCGTACGAAACTCGAACGCGCGGATGAGCTCTATGACCAGCATATTGGGAAAATGCTCAATCCACCGAACGAGAAGACGCTCGAAATCTTACCACCACTCGTACGCCATGAATTCAGCTTACGAGACGGTGTGAAGACAGACATCGTGTTCAGTGGCCTCGGATGGGTCGCGATTCACGGTAAGGGCGGTCGCATTGCGGCTTGGGCTCCGAAAGGCGTCGCAGTCACACTCCGCGAGGCGCTCGTATGAATCTGGCTGTCATCGGCCACCCGATTGCTCATTCGCTCTCTCCCCAGCTGCACGAGCAGTGGTTGAGGGCGTCTGGGCTTTTCGGGCGTTATGAGGCCATTGACGCAATGACGAGCGACTTACCAGCACTGTTCGAAGCGATGCGGGACGGAGAATGGGACGGATTCAACGTCACCATTCCGTATAAAGAAGCAGTCGTTCGTTACGTCGATGAACTCGATGAGGCAGCGAAACTTGCCGGTGCCGTCAACACGGTGTATAAGCGAGACGGACGCCTTGTCGGAACGAATACAGACGGTGCAGGGCTCGTTCAAGCACTGACACCGTTCACCGATTGGACAGGACAAGTCCTCGTCATCGGTGCAGGTGGGGCTGCGCGTGGAATCGTACAGGCACTACCGACGCGTCAGGTGACGATTGTCAATCGGACAGTCGAACGGGCAAAAGAACTCGCAGACGTGTTCGATGTCACGTACACGACGTTCGAAAAGGTCGACGTCTCGCAATATGAGGTCATCATTCAGACCACTTCTGTCGGCATGGACAAGAGCTCGACACCACTTTCATTAGAAGGACTACGACAAAACACGGTCGTTTGTGATATCATATATCGTCCACTTGTCACCCCGATGCTTCGTGAAGCGAAACATCGCGGGGCCATCATTGTGACAGGGGTAGCCATGTTTGTCGGGCAAGGCGCGCTCTCGTTCGAAAAATGGACGGGCGTGAAACCGGACGAAACCATCGGAAAAAAGTTAATCGAAGGATTATTGGAGGAATAATATACTATGCTATCAGGTAAACAAAAACGCTTTTTACGCGCAGAAGCGCACCATCTCTCACCAATCTATCAAGTTGGGAAGAATGGGGTCAGCGAAGCGATGTGCAAAGATATCGTGGACGCACTCGAAAAACGCGAATTGATCAAAGTTCAAGTACTTCAAAACTGCATGGACACGCCAAAAGACGTGGCCGGCGAATTATCAGAAGGTACAAAAGCTGAGGTTGTTCAAGTCATTGGTAAAGTCATCGTCTTATACAAAGAGGCGACTGAGAAAGAAAATCGCCAAATCAAACTCCCATGAGCCGCATCGGTTTGATGGGGGGCACGTTCGACCCGCCGCATCTCGGACATCTGTTGATCGCCGAACAAGCTCGCGAACAACTTGAGCTCGATGAAGTCTGGTTTTTACCGGCTGCGATTCCGCCACACAAGGTCGGCTTCAGCTCGGCAGACCATCGAATCGAGATGACCCGCCGCGCCATTCAAGGTCAGTCAGACTTCAAGCTGAACTTGATTGAATTTGAACGGAGTGAGCCGTCTTATACGGTGGAAACGATGAAACGGTTAATCGAACAGCATCCAGACGATACGTTCTATTTCTTGATTGGAGCGGATTCACTCGTCGCACTCGAGTCGTGGCACGACTATGAGACACTTATCCGTCTCGTCGCATTCGGTGCTGTCGCTCGTCCTGGGACGCGTTACTTGATCCCGGAGAAGGCGGACGTTCGTCCGATCGATATGCCACAACTTGAGATTTCGTCCACCGATATTCGAGAGCGGGCGAAGCGAGGCAAATCCATCAAATATTTGGTCCCGGCACTCGTCGAGACGTATGTGAAGGAGCATAAGCTGTATGACGTTTGAAGAAGCGCATGAGTTGATTAAACAGACGCTACCAGAAAAACGCTATATCCATACGCTCGGTGTCGTCGAGACGGCAGAGCGGATGGCGGTTCAGTACGGCGAGAACGTCGAAGAGGCTCGTCTAGCAGCAATGCTTCATGACTACGCCAAGTACTTTGACACGGAAGAGATGCGTCAAGTCGTCATCGAAGAGGGACTTGATTCAAGCCTTCTTGAGTACGGGGACGAGTTGTTGCATGCGCCGGTCGGTGCGATCTTGCTTGCTCGTCAGTATGAACTCGATGAAACCGTACTATCGGCAATTCGGAATCATACGACGGGAGAGCCTGGGATGTCTCGTCTCGATCAAATTCTGTTCGTGGCCGATGCCATCGAACCGAATCGCAATTATCCAGGGGTTGATCGCCTGCGAATAGAGGCAGCGCATTCGCTCGAAGGGGCGGTTGTCGCGACACTGCGCCAAACGATTGAATTTTTATTGAAGAAGTCGGTGCGCATTTTTCCACTGACGATTGAAACGTATAATGATTTTGTGAATACACCTTAGGAGGGTCAATATGACTGCAAGAGAAGAATTAGAATTGATTGTTAAAGCGGCTGACGATAAACGTGCCGAGGAAATCGTTGTACTCGACATGGAAGGTATCTCGCCGATCGCGGATTACTTCGTCATCTGTCACGGGAACTCGGAGAAGCAAGTCGAAGCAATCGCGCGTGAGATCAAAGATGTCGCTGGCGAAAACGACCTACCACTCCACAAGTTTGAAGGAATGGATACGGCACGTTGGGTACTTGCTGACCTCGAGAACGTCGTCGTCCACATCTTCCATCGTGACGACCGTGATTACTACAACCTAGAGAAATTGTGGGCTGACGCGCCGCACGTCGAAGTGGAAGTCGGCTAATGGCATACGAAGGATTCGCCTATGTATACGACGAGTTAATGAAAGACGCGCCGTATGATGAGTGGGTCGCTTTCGTGCGTCGTCACGTCCAAGATGGCGCGACACTCGCGGATGTCGGATGTGGGACAGGATCGGCTACGATTCGCCTCGCCGAACATTACGACGTGATGGGGATCGACTTATCGGAGTCGATGCTCGAAGTCGCACAAGAAAAGGCACTTGAAGCAGAAATCGAGTTGCCACTTTGGGAACAAGATATGCGTGAGTTGGAATTACCGGAACCGGTCGATGCGGTGACGATCCTCTGTGACTCACTCTGCTACCTGCGGGATGAGGCAGATGTGATCGACACGTTCGAATCTGTCTACAACCAACTCAAACCGGGCGGGCTGTTCATCTTTGATGTCCATGCGCCGAATAAGATGCAGACGCTCTTCAACCAAAAGACGTACGCGTCAAACGGGGAAGAGTGCTCGTATATCTGGTTTGCCGACCCAGGAGAGGCACCGCTCTCAGTCATTCACGATTTAACGTTCTTCGTCGCGCTTGAAGACGGAACGTACGAACGGATCGAGGAGACGCATGAACAACGGACATATGAACCAGGGCAGTACATGCAATGGTTGATTGGTGCCGGATTCCACGTCAAATCGGTCACATCAGATTTCACCGAACATGCACCGGGAGCGGATGCCGAGCGCATCTTCTTTGTAGCCCAAAAATAAGCAAATCCCCGATTCGTCAAGAATCGGGGATTTTTTTGTCGTTCTTATGCTTCGTGGCTAAACTGCCATTGGACACCGAACTGATCTTCGAGCATACCATACGCTTTGCTCCAAAACGTCTCTTGAAGCGGCATCAAGACACGGCCGTTCACCGCTAGCGCTTCGAACTCACGGTGGATGGCATCGAGGTCGTCCGTGACGACGGCGAGTGTGACATTGTCCCCGAACGTGACCGGTCCGTCAGGCATCGCATCAGAAAACATGAGCGATGAGCCGTGAATCGATAGTCGGGTATGCAGCACGAGATTGGCCATTTCACTCGGAACCGGTTGACCGTCTGGACCAGGTTGGTCACCGAACGTCATGATGTCTGGAGCGGCATGGTTGAATACGTCCGCATAGAAGTTCACGGCGTCGCGGCAATTCCCATTAAAGTTGAGATACGGATTGATCGGCATAGCAAGTTCCTCCTCAGATTCATAATACTAATTATAGAACGTATGTTCGCAAAATACAAGCGAGTCCAATTAAATTCGATTGTGTGGTTGAACGCGATTGAGAGTTGGGAATAAAGCTTATAGAGAACAAACTAGACGAAAGAAGGCGAAGTAACATGAAGCTCTCGAAAGGGCGTATCCTCGAATTCGGATTCGTCTTGTTCATGACGGTCATGCTCGTGACATCAATCATTGAAGAATCCTGGTTCGATGCAAGTGTGGCGGGAGCCGGGATCATCTCTGGTCTCATCCCGTTTTTCATTGAGAAGATGTTCAAAACAGAGCTCGATAGCAAGATGAAGGTCGCATATATCCTGTTCTTATTTGCCTCACAGTATTTAGGGTCCATCGTCGGGCTGTACGGGAACGGCTGGTGGGACACATTCCTTCATCTTTTGAGCGGTATCTTTCTCGCATTTTTAGGGTTCGACTTTTTCAGTCGACTCGATGACGACATTCGAACCGAAATTCCGAAACGATTTTTATTCGTCTATATCGTCGTCTTTTCTATGGCTGGTGCGGCGCTTTGGGAGATGTATGAATTTACATCCGACGTCGTCTTAAACACAACGATGCAAGGGAACGGGAACGACGATACGATGGTCGACATCATCGCTGGGTCACTTGGTGGAGTGCTCGCCGCGTTCTTCGTCGTCACGCTTCATCAACGTGAAAAAGCCAAACAAAAGAGACACATGAAAAAAAGTTCGTGATTCACGAGCTTTTTATTTGTAATCATTCTAATATTTTATTAATATCAACATTGTAATGATTATAAATAATGGGAGGCAATCATATGGATCAACACCGTCAACTAACTACTAACCAAGGCGCACCAATCGGGGATAACGCCAACTCCATTACTGCGGGTCGTCGGGGCCCGACGCTTCTCGAAGACTACCAACTAATTGAGAAATTAGCGCATTTCGACCGTGAACGCGTACCAGAACGCGTCGTTCACGCGAGAGGGGCAGGGGCGCATGGTGTCTTCACTGTAAAAAATAGTATGAAACGATATACGAAAGCCGCATTCTTGCAAGAGGAGGGGCAAGAGACGCCTGTGTTTGCACGTTTCTCGACCGTTATCCACGGCTTAGGTTCACCAGAAACGCTTCGTGATCCACGTGGTTTCGCCGTCAAGTTTTATACGGAAGAAGGGAACTATGATTTCGTCGGAAACAACTTGCCGGTCTTCTTCATCCGTGACGCGATTAAATTCCCGGACGTGATTCACTCGCTCAAACCGGACCCACAAACAAACCTTCAAGACCCAGACCGCTTCTTTGACTTCATGTCGCTCACACCGGAATCAACAAACATGCTTCTTCATTTATTCAGTGACGAAGGCATTCCGGCATCGTATCGCCATATGCGCGGATCATCCGTCCATTCCTTCAAATGGGTGAATGAATTCGGCAACACGGTGTACATAAAGATGCGCTGGGTACCGAAGCAAGGCATTCAAAACTTGTCGATGGAAGAAGCTGCGAAAATCCAGGCGGAAGACTTCAACCACGCAACTCGTGACTTGTTCAACGCGATTGAGCAAGGAGACTATCCGGAATGGGATCTATATGTACAAATCTTAGACCCGGCGGACATGGACAACTTCGACTTCGATCCGCTCGATGCGACGAAAGATTGGTTCGAAGACGTCATCCCGTATCAATTGGTCGGAACGATGACGCTCAACAAGAACGTCGACAACTTCTTCGCTGAGACAGAGTCTGTCGGCTTCAACCCGGGTGTTCTCGTTCCAGGAATCCAGCCGTCGGAAGACAAGATGCTTCAAGGACGTCTCTTCTCGTATTCAGATACGCAACGTCATCGCATCGGACCGAACTATCTTCAACTTCCGATCAACTGCCCGTTCGCTCAAGTCGCGAACAACCAGCGAGACGGGGCGATGCCGTTCAAGCAACAGACGAGTCCGGTCAACTACGAGCCGAACCGCTATGAAGACGCGCCGAAGCCGAATGCGGATTACATCGAAACGCCGCAACCAATCACAGGCGTGACGGGTCGCCAGAAGATTGAGAAGACGAACGACTTCGGTCAGGCCGGAGAAGTGTATCGCCGTTATTCTCAAGAAGAGAAGGACGCGCTTATCCGTAACCTCGTTGCCCACATCAAAGAAGTTCGTCATGAGAAGACGGTTCTCCTCTTGATCTGCAACTTCTATCGTGCGGACCGTGAACTCGGGGAACGTCTCTCGAACGAGTTGAACGTTGATCTCGCACCATTCTTGAACCAAATGTCGAACTAAACGAGTAGCCGCGGTCATGTACCGCGGTTTTTTGTATACAAAAAAGACGCCCCTCTCATAGAGAAACGTCTCGTCAATCGTGGTTATTCACCGACCATCCCGTCACCGTCCCGGTCGTCCATATACTGGTACAACCAATGATCACGCGTGATCGGCATCTCAAATCCGGCGTTTTTTGCTTCTTTGATCGTCACTTGCCCGTTACCGTCAACGTCGATATCGGATAATTCTCGCTCTTCGACAGGCTCCGTCGTCACGTCAGGTGGAGAATCGTCCGTCAAATCGAGCGATTCGTTCACTTCCTCTGGGTCCGCGTTATCATACGTATCCGTGACCGTGTTGCCTCGTACGGTATACGTGTATTGGTAACGGGAAGGAATCTGTGTCGTCGTGTTCGGATAGGTAATGATGGCTTCAAAGTCTTTCGCACCGCCAGCTTTCCGGATGACATCTTCCATGAACGCCTGGTCCCCGTAGCGGTTGAGTGCACTGTTTTGTGGTGTGATGTTATAGGCGTTCGAGACACCACCGAGCGAATCAGCGATGATATGACCTTCATCGAGATTCGGGTCTTCGACACCCGGCACTTTCGCCTCGTCTGAATAATAACGACCAGAAGAATTGACGTCTTCGGTCTCATCGTCTTGAAGCGTGATTTCGTCGGCAATGACACGAATCAATTGACCATACTCGTTCGTGAACGCCCAGTACTCACGGTCGCCGAAGCCGATATCGACGACGACATTCGCTTCCCGTGTTCCGGACTGATCACCGCCATCGACCTCGATTTGTGTATAGCCTTCAAATAAATCTTCTTCCTGTTCAGGTGAAGGCGTCTCGGTTGTTTGTTCTTCTTGTGTCTGTTCCTCTTCGACGGTTTCTTCAGTCGACGTCGGGACGCTCACATCGGCATCCGTACAACCGGAGAGTAGCAGTACCCCAAGCAGGAATGGAATGTAAAATGGCATTCTTTTCATATATCTCGCTCCTTATTCGAAGTTACGCTGTCGTATTTTCTATGTAGTCTATAATGATAGCATAAGAAAACAAGAAGTGAGCGTCCTCCTTCAAAATGTGCCCGACGGATTCCTCTCATTTGTGGATTCAGAGAGCTTGTGCCAAGATTGAAAAAAAGGGGGAAGAACGTATGAACGAAGTGATTGAGACATTATTGAACCACCGTTCTGTCCGTGACTTTACGGACGAGACATTAACAGATGAACAAATCCAGACCATCGTTGAGAGCGCCCAACGCGCATCGACTTCTAGCTTTATACAAGCCTATTCCATTATCGGGGTAACCGATGAAGCGAAGAAGAAACGACTTGCCGAGATTGCGGGCAACCAGTCCTATGTCGTTGAAAACGGTCACTTTTTCGTCTTTTGTGCGGATTTGCATCGCCATGAAGTGATTGGTGAGCTACAGGAAGCGGAAGTGTCTGCGACGCTTGAGACTGATGAGAAGTTGCTTGTCGCTGTGATCGACGCTGCACTCGCCTCACAAAACGCAGCCGTAGCGGCAGAGTCGATGGGGCTCGGCATCTGTTATATCGGTGGCATTCGGAACGACCTTTTTGCGGTTAAAGAAGTGCTCGAATTGCCGGAACGGGTCATCCCGCTCTTCGGTATGGCCGTCGGTGTACCGGCCTCAGTTGAAGATCAAAAACCACGCCTACCGTTCCATCATGTATACCATGAGAATACGTATGAAGCGAATCCAGAACGGATGAAGCAGTCCCTTTCTGATTACGATGCGTTGATCCACGATTACTATATGGTCCGTGGCTCGAACCCGCGTAAGGATACGTGGACTGGACAGATGGGGCGCATGTTGTCAAAATCGACGCGTCTTGATGTCAAAGACTTCTTGAAAGCACAAGGATATTTGAAGCAATAAGATAAACCGCCGACAAATCACTGTCGGCGGTTTTGTCATGTTCAATTTACTTGAGCGTCGAGCCAATTCTTGTCGATGGCACCGAATTGTTTCGCGATGATCACACCGGATTCATCGAGCACATATGTCGTCGGCATCGCCTGAATCCGGTACGCATCTCCGACTTGACCGTCACGGTCATAGACGACGGTAAACGCGTCTTCGTACGGTTCGACGAACGAGACGGCATTGTCCGGGTCGCGTTCGCTCGTCGTCGTGTTGACGGCGACAATCGTCACGTCGTCTCGTTTTCTCGCGAACGTCGCCATGTCCGGCATCTCTGCGCGACACGGAGGACACCAGGACGCCCAAAAGTTGACGACGACTTGTTGACCGCGTAACGATGCTAAGTCGAACGTACTCCCGTCAGTTCGTTGTAACTCAAACGAAGGGGAGATTTGCCCGATATTTAGACCAGTCGATGCTGTCTCTGTCGTGACAGTTTGTGTCGCGCGTTCCGGTAGGGCGGCATTCACGACCGCGAGCAAAACGAGGACACCGACACTAACTTGAATCGCTTTCTTTGAAGGACGAGCGACATAGAGCGAAAGCCCGAACAGGATGAAGACAATCCCAATCATCCACCATTGAACTTTTCCGACCGCATACGACTGAAACAGCCAGATACTAGATGCGCCAAGGACGGTCCACAGGATGTGTCCGCGAGTCGGCACATGCACCCAGCGCCACGTCAGTCCGAATAGTACGAGGAGAAGGACAGCGCTCCATAGATGAATCGGCTGGTCGGGAAGAGTGAATATTGTCCCGTATACCGGAACCGCGAGCGTCATCCCGAGCCAGATGAGGAGCCCGCTCAGCATCCAATATCCTAAGAGGTCTCGATCGAGTCGATAGACGAGCCAAAGGACAACAGCGGCCGCGATCCATTGAGACCATATACCTCCCGTAGCATAGAGGGCAAGAGAAATATCACGAGTCGTCAACAGACCGATGAGGATGGCGCTCCCTTTCCAGGCGAGGAACCCATAGAACCATGTACCGATGACAGCTTCACGTTGCTTACTCGTCAGACCGAGGAAACGAAAGATTACATAGAGGATACCAAGGCTTACTAAAAAAATGAGTAAATCGAAACGAATGTTAAGTGGACCGATAGCGACCACGTCTTTCCCTCCTAAACAAAAGGCGCCCCTCTCGAAGCGGGCGCCATATTCATAGTCAGTATAGCATTACTTGATTTGTTGAGCGTTCAAGACAGTCTTCATCGCACCGTAGCCACCAAGGATATTGTGGATATCTTTGTAGCCGAGTGATTGAAGGACACTTGCTGCCATGCGTGAGCGGACGCCTGACGCACAGTGAACTGCAATCGTTTGATCGGTCGGAAGACCTTCGTGATCACGTGTGAGTTTACCGAGCAAGATGCGTTCTGCCTTTTCGTAATGGCTCGCGTTCCATTCTGTCGCGTTACGAACGTCGAGGACGAAGACGTCCCCTTTTTCTGCAGCTTCGATCGCTTCTTCTGCCGTCACGTCCGTATACGTTTCCGTCAAGAGTGAAGCGTCGAGCTCTTCGACTGGAACGATGAAGCGAAGGCGGTCGAGACCGATTGATTGAAGGTCGGTCTGTACTTGATCGACATCTTCCGCACTTGCGATGAGTGTGATGTCTTTGTCGAAGTTGACGAGCCAGCCTGCCCACGAGACGAACTTGTTGTTGTATGGGATGTTGATTGTCCCAGGTACGTGTCCGTTCGCAAAGTCTTCCCCTTTACGCGTGTCGACGACTTGCGTCTCTTCGACGAGTGTATCAAGGCGATCTGAACCGACGACTTCAGGACGAGCGACATTCGTCGTCACTTGAATGCCTTCTTTGTTCACTTTTTTCATCATGGCGAAGTAGTTCGGTGGTTCTGGTTGATCCGTCGTCAATTCTTTGATGAAAGCATCTTTGTCCGTCATTTGAAGCGCCCAGTTCGTCGCATTTTCATAACCGACCGTCGACGTTGGAATCGCGCCGAGCGCTTTCCCACAAGCACTACCTGCACCGTGTCCTGGCCAAACTTGAACGAAGTCAGGAAGCGCTATGAATTTCTTGAGTGAATCAAACATTTGTTCCGCGCCGATTGCTGTCGTTCCTTTTACACCGGCAGCTTCTTCGAGAAGGTCGGGGCGACCGATATCTCCGACGAAGACGAAGTCGCCTGTGAAGATACCCATCGGCTGTGTCTGGTTCCGGTCATACAGAAGGAACGAAATGTGTTCTGGCGTGTGACCAGGTGTGTGCATGACTTCGAGTGTCACGTTTCCGATTTTGAACGTGTCGCCTTCTTTGACGAGTTGTGCGTCGATGTCTTTGGCAAACGCATACTTCCAAGAAGCATCGCCTTCGTCTGATAGATAAGCTTTCGAACCTGTGCGCTTCGCGAGTTCGAGTGATCCCGATACAAAGTCCGCATGAATGTGTGTCTCAGCTGTTGCGACAATGTTCATGCCTTCTTTTTTCGCTTCATGAAGGTATGGCTCGATGTTCCGGGCCGGATCGATGACGATGGCTTCTCCTGTCATTTGGCATCCGACCATATATGAAGCTTGTGCTAATTTCTCATCATAAAAATAACGTAGTAACATATCAATTTCCCCCTATGAATGTAATGGTTTATTCGACTTCGCCTTGCCAGCTCATCATCCCACCGTCGACGTTCGTGACATCGAATCCGAGTGAGTCGAGATAAGCGGATGCGTTCATGCTGCGTCCACCGGCTGCGCAAATGACGTGAATCGGTTTAGAGCGATCGAGCTCATCGACTTTTGCCCCGAATTCAGAAAGTGGTACGTTTTTCGCTTGTTTAATGTGACCTCCAGCATATTCATCTACCTCTCGTACATCGATGAGGTTGAGTGAGTCGTCAGCTTGAAGTAACGCTTCTAATTCAGTAGTCGTAATCGTCTTCATGAGTCTTTGATCTCCTTTTCGTGTTTAAGGTTTTTGGCAACGAGAATGTTTCGTTGGCTTTAATATACCCCCTAAGGTATAATGGGCGCAAGTGAAAAGAATTGGAGGGAAAAACATGAAGAAAATTTCCTTATTTGTTGGGGTTTTGGCTGTTATGGTGATTTTTATCTTTGTAATCACATCAGAAAAGGATGGAATTACGAAAATTGATGCTGAAACTCTACAAAACAAATTGGAAAACGAGGAAATAACACTCCTTGACGTGCGAGAAACGTCCGAATACGAGGGGGGGCATATTGAGGGGGCGGTGAACGCACCACTATCTTCATTAAATGCCAACGAGTTGCCGTATCCGAAAGATGAGCCCATCTACGTCATCTGTCGAAGTGGTAATCGAAGTGCCCAGGCTGCTAGTCGATTAAAAGATGCCGGCTATACCGAAATCTATGATGTATCAGGCGGTATGACGGCTTGGGAATCGATTGAATAAGTAGAGAATACGAGAGTAAACGGAGGAGTCAATATGGAGTTCGGGTTTATCATTACAATCTTTTTAATTGGGTTTATCGGGTCGTTCATTTCAGGGATGGTCGGAATTGGCGGGTCGATCATCAAGTATCCGATGTTGTTATACATTCCACCAATCTTAGGATTTGCGGCGTTCAGTGCCCACGAAGTATCAGGGATCAGTGCGATTCAAGTATTCTTTGCGACAATCGGTGGGATTTATGCCTATCGTAAAGGTGGATATTTAAACAAACAGTTGATCCTCTATATGGGTGTGGCGGTCTTGATCGGAAGCTTCATTGGAGGATACGGGTCGACGATTTTATCGGAGACGATGATCAATGTCGTTTACGCCGTACTTGCGACGATTGCGACGATCATGATGTTCTTACCGAAACCGCAAGTGGACGATATGCCACTTGACCAAGTGCAGTTTAATAAGGTGATTGCGGCAAGCTCAGCTTTCGTCGTCGGGATTGCAGCTGGTATCGTCGGAGCGGCAGGGGCATTCATTCTTATGCCGATCATGCTTGTTGTCTTGCGCATCCCGACGAAGATGGCGATCGCAAGTTCACTCGCCATCACATTTATCTCGTCGATCGGGTCGACGTTCGGTAAAATTATCACCGATCAAATCGTCTGGGGCCCGGCAATCATTATGATTATCGCGAGTCTGATTGCTGCACCGATCGGGGCGAATGTCGGGAAGAATATGAATACAAAAGCGCTTCAATGGATTTTAGCGTTACTCATCTTAGCGAGTACCATCAAAATTTGGAGTGACTTAATCGCGTAAAAAAATCACGATGCCTATATTCTGGCATCGTGATTTTTTTGCGTTATTTCGTAATGAAATAGTAGAGAAGTCCGAGTCCGATGAACGAGACGGGGAGCAAAATGATGTAGAGCCAAGAAACCATCGACCAGCTCTTCTTTTGGCTGTATGTGGAGCGGTCTTTCCCGAGTCCGACCATGATAGTAAAAATAAGTGCGATCAAACAGACAAGCAATGCTAATCCAATCGTGAGAGCCATATTGTCACATCCTTCTTACGTGCTGTTAGTTTTATCATATCGCATACAGGTGGGAGACTTCTGACAGAATGTTGAGGTTGTGTGACAAAGGTGTCTTAAAGTCATCACACATATAGAGACAAACAAAAGTCCCTTTCGATTCGTTTGAATCAAAAGGGACCTGTTCTCATTCCGCAAACGTTTTGCTACGGAACATAAATGCCGTGATGAGATAGAAGGCGATGATATGAAGGGCGACATAGAAGATGGAGAAGCCCATCGTGGCATCCATCGCTTTCATGAATTCTGGATTCACATCATAAATAGAAAGGTCTGTATGCAAGAAGACAATCCATTTTGCGAGTTCAGGTTTCCAGGCAACGAGAAGACCCCCGATGATACTTGAGGCGAAGTTCGCGAGCACCGTGAAACCGATGACGACGCCGACTGACTTGAAGACGACCGAGAACATGAGCGTCAAGAAGATGATGAAGATTGGTCCGCTCACACTGATGAGAATAGGGCGAACGACGTCCCATGTGACAGAGCCGTCTAACGTGAGTGAGAACCCGAACGCGACAACTAAAATAAAGACGAATTGGAGCAACATGACGAGAACGGACATGACGAGTTTTGACAACAAGATGCGGTCTCGGGAATACGGGCTCATCAAAAGATGCTTCAACGTATCAAATTTCAACTCATTCCCGACCATCTCGGCCGTGAAGACGATGGTAAAGATGCTGAGGAAGGCGATGGCGCCCATCGTTGAGAATTCGAAGAACGATGCCGCTTCCGGTGTCCCATCTCCGCTCGCCAATACGGCATAGACGATGAGGATGATCGCGGTGTATACACCTAAGGCGACGTAAGGCTTAATCGTGCGGCGCCACTTCATCCATTCATTGCTGAGTAATGAACGCATTGTTCGTACCTCCTTCTTTTTTCGTCAATTTCAAGAATTGCTCTTCGAGTGACTCGTGTTTCATACCGATTTGATAGACGGCGATGTCCCGTTCAATCAACTGTTTCAATAAGACGGGGATATCCGTCTCCTGACGTGGCACGATGAACGACTCGGCTGACTGTTGAATAATTTTTACATCATCGAAGGCGAGAGCGGCGACATCGAGTGCATCGCTCATCTGTTCTTTGGCAACTTTACAGAGAATGACGCTATCGGCTTTCGTCTGACCGTCTTCCACCGATTTGATTTGTCCTTGGTCAATGATGGCGAAGCGGTCCGTGATCAATTCCATCTCACTCAACAAGTGACTCGAGATGAGGATGGCGATGCCGCGGTGGTCCGCGAGGTGGCGTAAGTAATTCCGGAGATCAGCAATCCCGGCTGGGTCGAGACCGTTCGTCGGCTCATCAAGGATAAGTACTTTTGGATTATGCAACAAGGCACGGGCGATCCCGAGGCGTTGTTTCATCCCGAGCGAATACTGTTTCACTTTCATATCGAGCTTTCCGTCGAGTCCGACGAGCGCACCAAGCGCATTCAAATCGACCTTCTTTAAG
The DNA here is from genome assembly GCF_018617585.1 of Exiguobacterium sp. s129. Classification (GTDB taxonomy): domain Bacteria; phylum Bacillota; class Bacilli; order Exiguobacteriales; family Exiguobacteriaceae; genus Exiguobacterium; species Exiguobacterium aestuarii_A. The sequence goes on along the minus strand of NZ_JACSKL010000007.1, from coordinate 27,213 downwards.
TTCGGGATCAAGTTCATGGCATGAATCAAGTTCTCACGACCGGTCATGTACGGATAGAACGCCGGATTCTCAACGATGGCTCCGATTCGGCTGAGTGCTTCTTGGCGGTTGTTCGCGACGTCATACCCATCGACCGTCACGGTTCCATGTGTTGCAGGCATGAGGCCTGTAATGATTCGGATCGTCGTCGTCTTCCCGGCGCCGTTCGGTCCGAGGAAACCAAAGATTTCACCCGGGACGACATCAAAGCTGACATTCGTCAATACCGTTGCTTTTCCCATCTTCTTATGGACATTTTGTACGGATAACATGTGGTCACCTAGCTTTCTTTTTTGAGTGATAGTGTTCTTCCTACACCCCCTTCTACGGGCTTGTTTGAAATAAGGTTTCATCTTTTTTTGAAATGTTTGAAACAAATCCGCTGAGACACAATTTATCGATAAGCAAAACTTATCGAAATAGTATGGACGAATTGTGAATTTGTAAGGGTCTTTCTAGCATGAAAGGTGTAGTATGAAGTTGAGCGTAAGAGGCAAGATTTGGTTTTGTTCACTAGGGTAAGAGAAGAGTGAACGGCTTCGGGCTACATGTTAAAATGAAAGCGTTCACAGATTGGACGTTTAGGAATGGATAAGGGGGATTTATTCAATGGGAGAGTCGTCGAATGTTCACGAGAAATCGCAAGCATTTTATGGTCCTAACTTAGGCTACATCATTGAACTGTACGAGCAATATTTGGAAGACCCGTCATCGGTCGATGAGGAGACACGTCGTTACTTCGACGAGAACGGGGCACCAGAATCATCACCGACAGAAGTACCGGTCTCGGGTCCGTCGTTTGACTTAGAGAAAGTCGTTTCGGCGACACGTCTCGTCAACGATATCCGTGCGTTCGGTCATAAGGCGGCGGATATTTATCCGTTGAAAGATCATCCGCGCGAACAGGAATTGTTCGAACTGTCTCGTTATGATTTGACAGAAGAAGATTTAAAACAAATTCCGGCCCGTCTTCTTTCGGACGATGCACCGAAACCAAATGCAAGTGCCCTTGAGTTATTCCGTCACTTGCTTGACGTCTATACAGGTACGGTCGCAATCGAACTCCGTCACTTAGACGATATGGAAGAGAAGAAGTGGATTCGCCGTCAAGTCGAACAAGGCGCATTGAAACAAACCTTCTCAAAAGAAGAAAAAATCGAATTGTTCAAACGTCTGGCTGAGACCGAACTGTTTGAATCATTCCTTCATAAAACGTATGTCGGACAGAAACGCTTCTCCATCGAAGGATTGGATGCGATGGTGCCGTTACTCGACGCCATGGTCGGCGGACTCATCTCGAGCGGATCTGAACACATCAATATCGGGATGGCACACCGTGGACGTCTGAACGTACTCGCTCACGTACTCGGCAAGCCATACGAGATGATTTTTGCGGAGTTCCAGCACGCACCGAACAAAGAATTGATTCCGTCTGAAGGGTCAATCGGCATCAACTTCGGTTGGTCAGGCGACGTGAAATATCACCTTGGACTTGATCGTAAAGTCGTCGAACAACAAAAAGAAGTACGTCTCAACTTGGCGAACAACCCGAGTCACCTTGAATTCGTCGGATCTGTCGTCGAAGGGTACACACGTGCCGCACAAGATGATCGTTCTGAAAAAGGATCGGCTGTCCAGCAGGATGATTTGGCAGCTTCAATCTTGATTCATGGAGATGCAGCGTTCCCGGGACAAGGAATTGTAGCGGAGACGCTCAACATGACGAACTTGACGGGGTATCGTACGGGTGGAACGGTTCACGTCATTGCCAACAACACCATCGGTTTCACGACGGACCCGAATGATTCACGTTCGACGCGTTACGCGAGTGATATCGCCAAAGGGTATGAGATTCCAGTCTTCCACGTGAATGCAGACGACCCGGAAGCATGTGTCGCCGTCGCAAAATTGATCAGTGAGTATCGTGCCAAGTTCCATAAAGACATCTTGGTCGATTTGATTGGGTATCGTCGTTACGGTCACAACGAAATGGACGAACCGATGAATACGAACCCGGTTCTTTATAAAGCGATCAAAGGACATCAATCTGTCCGTCACGTATATGCCGAGCAACTCGAGGCAGAAGGCGTCATGACAAAAGATGAGAAAGCACAAATCGAACAAAAGATCGAAGAGGCGCTTAAAGCAGCACGCGACCTCGTTCCTTCTGAAGAAGAGGATGCTGACATCGTCTTGCCGGACGCGGTCCATAAAGGATTCCCGAAAGTCGATACGAGCGTGAATCTCGAACTTCTCACGCAATTGAATGAAGAGTTGCTTGACTGGCCGGAAGGATTCGGTGTCTTCCACAAACTTCAAAAAGTACTCGACCGTCGCCGTGACGCTTTCGGTGAAGGTGGGAAAATCGACTGGGGTCATGCGGAAACGCTCGCCTTCGCTTCGATTCTTTCAGACGGTACGCCGGTACGCTTGAGCGGTCAAGATTCGGAGCGCGGAACGTTCGCCCAACGGAACATCATGTTGAACGATGTCGAGTCAGGGAAGAAGTTCTCACCACTCCATCAGCTGTCGACGGCAAAAGCTTCGTTCTCTGTCTACAACAGCCCGCTTTCAGAAGGATCAGTTCTTGGATTTGAATACGGGTATAACGTATTCGCCCAAGACACGCTCGTATTGTGGGAAGCCCAGTACGGTGACTTTGCGAACTCGGCGCAAGTCATGTTCGACCAGTTCATCTCGGCCGGTCGTGCGAAATGGGGTCAAAAATCAGGGCTTGTCATGCTCTTGCCACACGGTTATGAAGGACAAGGACCAGAGCACTCGAGTGCACGGATGGAGCGTTACTTGACGCTTGCCGGTGAGAAAAACTGGACAGTCGCAAACCTTTCATCTGCGGCACAATACTTCCATATTCTCCGTCGCCAAGCTGAGATGCTCGGCAAAGAAGAGATTCGTCCGATGATCATCATGACACCGAAGAGTCTGCTTCGTCATCCGCTCGCGACGTCACCAATCGAGGCGTTCACGGAAGAGAGCTTTAAACCAATCGTTGAACAGCCAGGTCTCGGTGAGAACGCAGAGAAAGTCGAACGTCTCGTCTTCTGCACAGGGAAGATGGCGATTGACCTCGCGGAAGCGGTCGGCAAGTCAGAAGAGTCGCTCGACTTCTTGCATATCATCCGGGTCGAAGAAATCTACCCGTTCCCGGTACGTGAGATTCGTGACGTCATCAGCCGTTATCCAAACGCACGCGAAATCGTCTGGGTACAAGAAGAACCGAAAAACATGGGGGCTTGGACGTACATCGAGCCTCGTCTTGAAGCGGTCACAACGAACCGACTCGACGTTCGTTACATCGGTCGTCGCCGACGTTCGAGCCCGGCTGAAGGAAATCCGACAGCCCATAAGCAAGAACAAGCACGCATCATCCGTGAAGCACTTTCTCGCGACGTCGTCTCGAGCGGTGCAGGCACGAGCACATACCAAAAAGATCGTAAATAAGTTAAGGGGGAACTCATTGTGGTCGAAATTAAAGTACCTGAATTAGCAGAATCCATTACGGAAGGAACGGTCGCGACATGGCTCAAACAGCCAGGCGACCAAGTCGAAAAAGGGGAAGCCATCGTCGAGCTCGAGACGGATAAAGTCAATATCGAAGTCCCAGCTGACGAAGCGGGTGTGTTAGAAGAACAACTTGCCGGAGAAGGGGATACGGTTCAAGTTGGTGACGTCATCGCCCGTCTCGGTTCAGGTTCTGGTGGCGGAACGGCTGTCGCGACGAAGACGAAGACAGAAAACGCGACAGAAACGAAGACAGAAGCGCCGACTGAGAAGAAAACGGAATCTGTTGAAGAAGGTAAGAAAGTAGAGAAACGCGAAGAGCACGTCGCGAGCCCGGGTAAAGGACCAATCGCAACACCTGCTGCTCGTAAACTCGCTCGTGAGAAAGGCATCGACCTCTCGGCCGTTCAAACGAACGACCCAATGGGACGTATCAATGTGCATGACGTTTCAAAACATGAAGACAAACCAGCTGTGAAAGAGCAAAAACCAGCTGCTGCAGCTCCAGCACCACAACCGGCTGCAAGTGGGAAAGAAGAAGAGCGCATCAAGATGACACGTCGTCGTCAAACGATCGCGAACCGTCTCGTAGAAGTGCAACAGACGGCAGCAATGCTCACGACGTTCAACGAAATCGATATGTCGGCGGTCATGGCACTTCGTAAACGTCGCCAAGAGAAATTCGTGAAAGACAACGATGTCAAACTCGGCTTCATGTCATTCTTCACGAAAGCAGCGGTCGCGGCTCTTAAGCGCATGCCTTACTTGAACGCTGAAATCCAAGGAAATGAAATCGTCTTGAAGAAGTACTACGATATCGGAATTGCCGTATCGGCTCCAGACGGTCTCGTCGTCCCTGTCGTCCGTGAAGCAGATCGTAAAAACTTTGGTGAAATCGAGAAAGACATCCTTCACCTTGCGGATAAAGCGCGTAACAACAAGCTTGGTTTGAGTGACCTCACTGGTGGTACGTTCACGATCACAAACGGTGGCGTGTTCGGTTCACTTCTTTCAACACCAATCTTGAACGGACCACAAGTTGCTATCCTTGGAATGCACTCGATTCAACTCCGCCCAGTCGCAATCGACGCGGATACGATGGAAAACCGTCCGATGATGTATGTCGCCCTCTCGTATGACCACCGAATCGTAGATGGTCGCGAGGCTGTAACATTCCTCAAGCACATCAAAGAGATGATTGAAGATCCAGAACAATTGTTGTTCGAAGCATAAGATGTAGAGAAAGTACCCGCTCCGATATCAGGAGGCGGGTACTTTTTTGTTTAAGGTCATGACGAAAAACCTTTTATTGGAATTTTTAGCAAGGTGTATATGTTATCCTTGATGGAGAGAATAAGTAAAAGGGCGTGAATGGAAAATGAAATGGAAAAAATGGTTTCCTTGGATGGGACTTGTCTTAGTTATAGTGATTGTTGCTACATATGCATTCTATCAGTATTGGATGGGACCGAATCAAAGTGAACTCGACCGGGACAATTTGACGGAAGAAGAGTATGAGCGGGCGCTTGAATTGATTGACATCATCAAAGAAGAAGACCCGCTCGGACGGCGTCAAAACGTGACGCGCCGGATCGACCCGCAGGAGACGACGGGACTCGTCTTTGACGATGAGAAAAAATTAAACAAAGGGAATCTCGTCGATGCGATGCATCTGATGACGCACCAAAAGATCTTGGCGACAGAAAAAGCGGGTGCCATCCCGATGACGCACGACAATCTGAAAGAGGTCCGCGACTATTTAGAGTTGCTGCGCGACAAAAATAAAATTAAAAGCGAAGACTACCTTCAACTCGGTCGAATCATCGAACGATGGGAACAAGCCATCTTTGATGAGATTGACAAAGAGCAAGACGTTCTTCTAGAGGAGATGTACGCCGTCATCGGATTCTCGAACGGACTCGCGACACGTGCGGAAGAAGAACTGTTCATCTTGAACAACTTCGGTGAGGAATACGTATATACGATGGACTTGAAGCCGATGCCAGAAGAGGAAGAGCAGAAGGAAGACGTGAATACGGAAACAGAAGAGTAAACAAAAAGGAGTTCATCATGAACTCCTTTTCGTATGGATGCCAGTATTCATTCGAACGACTCATGGAACGAAAGCCGATTTTTCCCGTTCGCTTTTGACCGATATAAGGCGTCGTCCGCTTGTTCGATGGCGACATGTGGAGGTTCGGCTGGCGACCAATTCGATGCGCCGATGCTTGCTCCGACCTTCACCGACGTGAGACCGAGAATCACGGGTTGAGAGAGCAAATCGATGACGGATGTCCCGATTTCTTGAATATCTTGAATCGAACGTTCATGTCTCGGGAACATGAGGAAGAACTCATCCCCGCTCAATCGGACCGGATCGATGTCATCGATTGGAAGTGTTCGTAGCCGCTGTGCGACTTCGACTAACAACTCATCTCCGACCGCATGACCGTATGTATCGTTTACCGCTTTGAACCCATCGAGGTCGATATAAAAGAAAACGTATGGCTCTTCCGAAGCGTGCAGTTGATTCAACTGTTCACGTAAGGCGACACGGTTCGAGAGACCGGTCAGCGCGTCACGGTTCGCAAGTAGCTCAAAATGTACCCGCTCCGATTCAGACTCCGTAAGAGAGGTGACGAGCGATTCGAGTGCGAATGCGAGTGACTCAATCTCTTCGATTCCGGATTGATGTGGAAATTTATCTACTTTTCCTTGCTCCATGAGCGAAGCTGTTTCAGTAATTCGTTTCAATGGTCTCGTGACGACGGAAGCGAGTAACCAGCCGATGACGGCCGTCACAAGAGATGCGAAGAGGCCAATCCATAGGATCCTCGTCTCTAGCGCCTCGACTGGTGCGAACGCGACGGCTGCCGGTTGACGGACGACGACACGCCAACCGAGTCCAGGATACTCATCATACCCTTCCCCAATCGACATCCCCGTCAGATAGTCCTGTCCATCCTCCCATTCTTTCACGGAAGCCCCTTCCGTAAACGACACGGGGAGCGGTTTTCCGACTAGATCGTCTGGACCGAGGAGCACCACATTGTCTCGTTCACTGACGACGAACAAATCCGTATCGTCGACTTGTTCATGGAGCGTCCGATTAAAATGTCCGAGTACTTCTCTTCCCCATGCCCAGCTCAAGTGAGTGGCAAGAACCCCTTGAAACGTCCCGTCTTGAAATAAGGGGATACTGATATCGACGAATTGGAGCGGTTCCCCCGTCGGATTCGGTAACAGTTCAGCTAAGAGGACCGCCTCGTGGACGTCACCGATGAAAGGTGCTTCTCTCGCTTCGAGATACACCGGACGTTCGGCGATGGATGCCTCTTCGAGTATGCCGTTCGTGGAAGCGATGACAGTCCCTTCCGCATCCGTGACACCCATCCAAGAAAATGCCGGAATGTTCGACTGAACTTGATCGAGGAGTCGTCGTGTTGCGTCCGGGTCTTCTAGATCGAGACCTTGTAAAAGTTGGACTTCTTGATAGCGTGACCACATATAAAAGTCGAGTTTGTCCGCCAATTGATGTGATGTCGTCGAGAGACGTTCCCCGATTTCTTGTTCGAGCGAATCAGACGCCCGATGACTGATCAGGGATGTGAGTGCAATCGTCAGTAAAAAGACGAGCGTGGCAATGCTGAGCGCCAAAATGAGTCCAAGGCGCATCGTAAAAGACTTGATCATGCGAGAAAAACCTCCTAAAGCTTGAAATGAAGACAATTATGAAAAACGAGTCGAACACATGATAGGTGAAAGAGCTTCCGCTATAATGAAAGACGAGTCGAAAATAAATAGAGGTGAAAAAAATGAAAAAGAATCAATGGTTGGTCATCATGACCGTCGTCGCGGTCGCATTGATTGCATTGGCGTTCGTCTTGCTCAATCAAGATGAGCCGACAACGGTCGACCGAGGCGATCACGTGTCGATCGAGGGACAACCGACACTCGGAGACTCGGACGCGAAAGTATCGGTTGTCGAGTTCGGAGATTATAAATGTCCATCGTGTAAACAGTGGGGCGAAACGATTTATCCGCAACTGAAAGCGGATTATCTCGACAAGGAAGATGTCAGTTTCAGCTATATTAACGTCTTGTTCCACGGACAAGAATCGATTTTGGCATCCCTCGCTTCCGAGTCGGTGTACGAGCAAGATCCTGAATCGTTCTGGAAGTTCCATAAAGCGCTCTATGACGCGCAACCAGCTTCACAACAACACGACAATGCATGGGTGACGGTCGAGAAGTTGAAAGAAATCGCAGGTGAGACGACATCGGTCGACTTGGCACAACTTGAACAAGACCTTGGCGAAAACTCGACCGTGCTCGAAAAAGTCAGTACGGACGACGGGCTTGTGAAAGAGAACGGTGTTCAATTCACACCTTCAATCATGATTAACGGTGTGATGCTAGAGGACCCGTTCGACTACGAACAAATCCAACAGTTGATCGAGCAGGATCTATAAGATGAAATCATTTTTCGAAAAATATGGATTGTATCTCGCTTGGCTCGTCGCGTTGACGGCGACACTCGGGAGTCTCTATTTCAGTGAGATTCGGGAGTTTGTACCATGTGAGCTATGCTGGATTCAACGCATCTTTATGTATCCGCTGACGATTATCCTAGCGATTGCCGTCTTCACGGAAGATCGGGCGGTGCGAAAATATGTGTTACCGCTTACTATCATAGGCGGTTTTGTTTCACTTTACCATTACTTGGTACAAAAAGTGCCGGGATTTGCAGAAATTCAGCCTTGTGCACAAGGTGTTCCGTGCAGCGGTCAATACATCAACTGGCTCGGATTCATCACGATTCCGTTCCTCGCATTGACGGCTTTCACGCTCATCACCATCCTCATGTGGAATGTCAAAAAGCGATAAGGAGTTGGAACGTGTGAAGAAATGGTGGATCGGTAGTTTGATGATAATGCTCATTGTCCTAGCAGGATGCGGACAAGAGATTGAGGACCCGCTCAACTGGGAAGTCGAATCATTCGAATACATGAACCAAGAAGAAGAAATGGTAAGTCTCGACGATTTAAAAGGGAAAGTGTGGATGGCAGACTTCGTCTTCACAAGCTGTGAGACGGTATGTCCGCCAATGACGTACAACATGACGAAGCTCAATGAAGCGCTTGAAGAAGAGGGCGTCGAAGACGTGCAATTCGTCTCGTTCAGTGTTGACCCGACGGTGGACACTCCGGAGAAGATGAAAGAATTCATGAGTGGCTATGACCTTGCGAAAGCGGACTGGCAGTTCTTGTCGGGCTACTCGCAAGACGAGATCGAAACGTTCGCCCAAGAGAACTTCAAAGCCCTCGTCCGGAAGCCTGAAGAAGGTACACAAGTCGATCATGCTACGTACTTCTATTTGGTCGACCAGGAAGGGAAAATCATCAAAGCGTATCCTGGTTTCCAAGACGTCCCGACAGAAGACATCATCAACGACATTAAAATCTTACAAAAATCTTAACTGAAGACCTGTCCTACCAAAGCGGTGGGGCAGGTCTTTTTGATTGATAAAACCTGCTATACTTGAGGGACTAGATCGGTTTTCCTTGAAAAGGAGTGGACGGAATGAAAGACGTCTTGATTCGATACATGAAACGGTTTACGGATTTGAGTGACGACGAGTGTGAACGGTTAGTAGCGGATGTACCGATTGCCACGTTTCCGAAAGGGAAGATTCTATTGCATCAAGGAGACGTCCCGACTAAATGCTATTTCGTACTGAGTGGCTGCATTCGTCAATATAAGGTCGACGAAGACGGGAACGAGCACACTGTCGATTTCATCACGGAAGAACAAAGTATCACCATATTAACGAAACATCATGCAGATGGACGATCACCGTATTCGTTAGCGTGTATAGAAGAATGTTGCCTCGTCGTCGGAGACCTTGCGACAGAGCAGGAACAATACGAGGAGAATCCTGTCCTTGAGACGATGACGCGTGACATGATGCAAGAAGATATGGGAACGATGCGGGATACTTTCGCCTCGTTCATGTCATCCACACCGGAGGAACGGTATCAGGCCATGATGGAGAAGAGACCCGACTTGGTTCATCGGGTCCCACAGTATCAACTGGCGAGCTATCTCGGTATCACACCGGAGTCACTCAGTCGGATCAAGAAGCGGGCGACGCGTCACCTGCGGATTGTCGAGTGATATCATGTGTAGGAAGTATTCTTCCTTTCACGATCAACCATACGGCAAAGGCCAATTCGCCGACGAACATCGGAAGTATGAGGATGAGCTCGAGTCGAGTCGTCATGCTTTCAAGCGTTTGGAATTGGTAAAGAGCATGAACAATCGTATAACTGAAACCGGCAACGACAAGTAAGATGCCAATCGTTCTTGGAATGAATTGGGTCCGCATCGCAATCCATCCGACTGCGATGAGGTGAAGACCGAACACGATTAAGCCAAGCGACCAAATGGTTTCAAATGACGTGACCGTTTCATACACTTGTCTAGCTGAAGTGGAAGTATCGAGGACACGCTCGGCTTCAACGAGACGTAAAACGGCGAAGGCGAGAATGAACGAATAAAGGAAGCGAAGTGTCCCGACGAGTAAGGCGAATGTAGTATGAAATGGTTTGAAGAAACGATATAGTCCGTAGGTGACAATCAGGTCTAGAACGACAATGATGCCCCAGCCGATGATACCGAAACGGAACAGCGTCGGATGACTGATTAAGTTCTCATACGTTGTCATCGCTTCATTTTCGATGACGAGTGATTGATAGACGTATCCTTGCGCGAAAAAGGCGACGAGTGCCATGAGGACGAGTGCGATTCCAGACCAAAGCGCGGCACGCCGTTGTGAACGGACAGTTGAATGGGTCATGAGAAAAACTCCTTTCGAATGATCTTGTCTCCATCATAAAAGGATGGGAGCGGTCTCACATTGACTTAAGTCAAGAACACGCCATTTTTTTGAAAAATAAGCGAATCTGCATACTAACCGATATCAGATGGAGACATGCACGTTATAATCAATGCAACGAACTTGTAGAAAAGAGGATCTAGATGAAAAAGACGATGTTGCTCTCATTAGTCGGAATGGCGGCCGTCACCGGAACGATTCTGACGCAGTACAAACCACTCGGACGAAAACCGAAATCAATTCAATCCCCGAACCAGGTCAACGGGAAATTCCGTAATCAATATGAGACACCGATGAACTTTTCCGCAGAGGACATGGTATCGATGGCTCGTGACTATCGTGATGTGACGTCGCTTCGTAAGCCGAGTGAACGGCTACCAATCGTGCCTATCGATTTCGAGGAGAAGACGGGTTCGAGTTTCACGAGAATTTACTGGCTCGGTCATTCGGCGCTCATGGTACAAATGGACGGGAAGACGATGCTCGTCGACCCGATGTTCGGACGCAGCCCATCGCCGCTCCCATTTGCTAAAAATGAGCGTTTCAGTGAAGATTTGCCGTTCGACCTCGAAGACTTGCCTGAGATCGATGTCGTCTTGTTGACGCATGACCATTACGACCATCTCGATTATGGGACAATCCTTGCGATTAAAGACAAGGTCGCCATGTTCATCGTGCCGCTAGGGGTAGGGAGTCATTTGAAACGATGGGGTGTCGGCGCAGAGCGAATCGTGGAGCGAGATTGGAACGAGTCATATACGTTCGGGAATTGGACGTTTGTATGTACGCCGGCACGTCACTTCTCCGGTCGTTCTCTGACGGACCGCAACAGCACGTTATGGGCGTCATGGGTCGTCCTCGGCGAGACAGACCGGCTCTTCTTCAGCGGGGACAGCGGCTACGCGCCGCACTTCAAAATGATTGGTGAACAGTACGGACCGTTCGATTTTGCCGCACTCGAATGCGGACAATATGACGTGCGCTGGCCAGACGTCCATATGCAGCCGGAAGAGACGGCACAGGCGTTTCACGATTTACGCGCTGACCAAATGATGCCGATTCATTGGGGGGCGTTCACGCTGTCGTTCCACGATTGGTTTGACCCGGCGGAACAGATGGCGTCCCTCTTACCGAAAGAGGTCGTCCTCACTCCGAAGATTGGGGAGCGCATTACGCTCGACGGTCGGAATGATACGACGACATGGTGGCGAGAGCTCGAAGACGCAAACAAGCGATGACATCGGTCATCGCTTGTTTTAATTAAGAAGAGATTTTCTCAGCAGAGTCTTCTTCGATATGCAGTTTATGTTTACGTGTATAAACGAGGAACGCGGCTGTCATCGCAATCGAACTGATTCCAAACAAGACGACCATGAGCTGAAGTCCAATCAAATCGAGGAAGAACCCTGTCACGAGAAGGACGATTTGGAAGATGATCCGGTCGAGCATGTTACGGAATGAGAAGAAGCGCCCGTGATATTCTTTTGGCATCCGTGTCTGGAAAATCGTGACCGCCGTCGGGAAGAAGCAACCGACCGAGAATCCGAATACGACGAACGCCGCGATTGACATGAACGGGATGTCTGCGAAATATAGCATCAGTTGTGCGACACCAATCAAAAACGAGAACGAGAATAAAATCGAGAACGCCGAGAATTTTTCACCAATCCGTTTGATCATGAAGGCACCTGTCATGAAGGCGAGTCCTTCTGCCGTATAAATCCATCCTTTGATCGCGGTCGAATCCTGCAACTCACTGATGTTGATGACGAGCAAGTTGAACCCTCCGATAAAGAGGAGGGGGATGAGCGTCATGACGAGTGTCATGAAGATGACCGGGATTGATTTGATGATTGGAAAGACATCTTTGAAGCCACTCGATGCCTTCGCATCAATCTTTTTCGCCGACGGTGTCTTCGATTCATCTAGCTTTAAGAAGAGCGTCGCGACCGCAAGCAACAGATAGGCGACGAGCGAAAGCGCATAGACGTTACGGAGCGAAATCAGTGTCAACAAGACACCGGCAATCGCCGTCCCGATGACACGTGACAACGTCGAAACGTTCATATGGACGCCGTTCAAGGCGAGGAGCTCCCGTTCTTTCACGATGAGCGGGATCGCTGCTTGTAGAGCAGGGAAGTAAAAAGCCGCCGACCCTTGTAAAATAATTAAAAAGACGACCATCCACACGACCGAATTCGTCTCGATGGCAACGAACATGAAGAGCACACTGAGCGCTCGAACGATGCTTGAGATGAGCATGATGTTTTTCTTAGAGCCTTGGTCGGTGAGGCGTCCCGCGAGCGGACCGATGGCGACCCCGGCGAGTAACCCGATGGCGAGAATGACCGCCTTCACAAAGTCAGAGGGGACGCGGTCTTGCATGAATTCCAAATTGCCAATGATACCGAGCCATAAACCAAGACCGGCGACGAATTCGCCCGTCAAGATGATCCAGACGTTCCGATTTTTCCACATAGATGTAGTCCTCGATTCTTATATGCTAATCACTATTATCAAGTAGTAGGGTGGAGAATACCACAAAAAAGAAGCCGAATGTCGGCTTCTTCATCAATCAAATATCACAGTTGTCGTCGGTGCACGTCGCACCGTTCGAAAGGACTTGGATTGTCGGGTTGTTCTCAGACCAGACTTTTTCGAGCACTTGCGTGAACGCTTCCGTCGGTTGAGCACCAGACACTCCGTATTTGTTGTCGAATACGAAGAACGGGACACCTGTGATGCCAAGGTCGCTTGCGCGCTTCTCTTCGGCACGAACGTCTTCTGTATACACGTCAGTCGTCAAGACGTCACGGACAGCGTCATGGTCGAGACCGACGCTTGTTGCGATTTCAAGCAGGACATCGTGGTTCCCGATATGTTTGGCATCGACAAAGTAAGCTTGAAGCAACGCTTCCGACAATTCTTTTTCTTTCCCGACCGTCTTCGCATAATGCGTCAAACGATGCGAGTCGAGCGTACCCGTGACGACCATGTTCTCAAAGTCGTAATCGAGTCCGACTTCGCGGGCTTGTGCCGCGACTTGTGCCGTCGTCCCTTTTGCCTGCTCGATCGGCATACGATATTTCGTTGCGAGTGCCTCATAAATGGTACGTGAATCATTCGTCGGCGCGTTCGGGTCGAGCTCGAAACTCTTGAATTCGACTTCCACTTGGTCCGCCTGTGGGAACTGTTCGAGCGCCTCTTCTAAACGACGCTTCCCGATATAACAAAACGGGCAGACATAATCTGACCATACTTCAATTTTCATCATGAATCCCTCCTGTCCCTAGTGTAGGAAATCTTGAATTCAAAGTACAGGAAACGGCTCACAAAAAAAGTCCCCCGATAGAGGACTTAAAAGACGTACCAGAAGACACAGACGAAGTGGGCAAAGCTTCCGAACAAGATGAACAAATGGAACACCTCATGGAATCCCCATCCCCGCCAGTTGACGAATTTTGGCTTGAACCCGTAGATGAGCCCACCAATCGTATACATGACGCCCCCAAGGACTAGCCAGAAGATGCCGGCGTTGCCGATCACGTCATGGAGCGGTCCGATAAAGAAGACGGACAGCCAGCCCATCCCGATGTAGAGCGCGGTCGATAAGAAACGCGGGGCATGGAACCAGACGAGTTTGAAGACAATGCCGAACAAGGCGAGTGCGTGCACCGTGCCGAAGAGGACCCAGCGTGTCGGTCCTTCGAGTGCGAGTAGCGTAAGCGGTGCATATGTACCCGCAATCAATGCGTAGATCATCGCATGGTCGATTCTCCGGAAGAAGGCGATGACGTTCGGTGAGGCGATGATGCTATGGTAAAGACCTGACGATAAGTAAAGAAAGACGAGGCTGATCCCGAATAGAATCGCGGCCATAATCGCAAGCGGCGAGCCAAGTAATGAAGCTTTGACGACCATCGCAATCAGCGCAATGAAAGCGAGTACCGCACCAGCGAGATGCGTTAGCGCGTTGATTGGTTCACGGAAAATCGAATTCATGTAAAACACTCCTTATCACATCATGTAGTATCGATAACTACATGATATACTGAAGAGGAGCAAACAGCAAGGTGTACCTTTCGACAAATGAGAGTTTTCTTTATACTTGAAGGTGAGGTGAGACGGATGAAAGCGAAGAATATTACTGAAACGGAAGGAACGCTCCCGAGAGACGTATTGCCGACTGTCGATTTATACATGGATCAGGTCATCCAATTGTTCGAGCAACATTATGGGAAGATGAAGCGGGACGAGAATGAGACGATTTTGACGAAGACGATGATCAACAACTACGCCAAGGGCAAGTTGTTCCATCCTGTCAAAAATAAAAAGTATACGAACGAACATCTGATGTTACTCAGTTTGATTTATGAGATGAAAGGTCTCCTGTCGATCAATGACATCAAAGAGACGCTCCGACCGTTGAACGAGTCGGACGAGACGTTCTCACTCGAGGACTTTTATGAAGCGTATCAGGCGCAAAAAGTGAAGAATTTAGAAGCGTTTGAAACCCAGGCGGACACACTATTAAATGCATCGATCGAAAAAGAGAGCGGTGTGCAGCGAACGCTCGCCATTGCGTCTGCCGTGCATATGAGCCACTTGTATCAACGATTGGCCGAACAGTTGATTGATGAGAAATAAAACAACTCCTCCGAGGGCGAATGCCCCACGGAGGAGTTGTTTTTTAGTTATTGATGTACTTCTCGTATACCGCTCCGAAGTCTTTACGGTTCCATTCATGATAGTGACGTTGTAGCCAATCGAACGATTGCTCGTTCAATTCCTTGAACGTGTTCGGTACGTTCATGTCGCCTTCGCGGAGCCCGCTCAAAATCGATACCGAGTGCGTGAGCGACGTGTTCGCATACTCCATCATACGACGACCTTCCCGTTGAATCTCTTCGATCGCGAGAAGTGCCTTATACAGATCTTTCACATGTTCGATTTGCTTTTTGTTGATGTCGATCGAGTACGCTTTGTCGCCGATTGAGAATTTGACTTCGACATCGAGGTCGACCGTACCCGCCGTCTCAAACATGACGTGCTTGATCGGATAATGTGAATACGGATAACGATAGAGGACGCGCTTTGAACTGATGGCGCTCGTTCCATCGAGGTGAATCATCGACAAGTTGGTGAAACAATACTCATCTGATTTTGACTTGATCAAGAAATAAATCTTTTCATTGTCTTCGTGAAGGACGTAATCATCCGCATCCGCCTTATCGAAGTCGGACGGGTCAATCACCTCACCGATGTCGCTGAAGCCAGTCAAATCAGAAGCCAGTTTTTTGAACATGTCATTCACTCCTCAATAATGGATTTTATGCATCTCTTTCGGGTCGGAGCCTGTCCGCTCATCACGGTTGAGCGTATCGATGGCCGCCATCTCTTCTTTCGTCAACGTAAAGTCGAATACCTGTATATTCTCTTTGATTCGACTTGGTGTCACCGATTTCGGGATGACGGCGACCCCGTTTTGTAAGTGCCAGCGCAAGATGACTTGAGCCGGTGATTTGCCGTGACGGTTCGCAATCTCGACAATCGTGTCATCTTCGAGCGCTTCGCGTCCTTTCATGAGTGGACTCCACGCCTGAATTTGAATGTCATATCGTTTGCAGAAAGCAATCAATTCCTTTTGAGACAAATATGGATGGATCTCGACCTGGTTCACGGCCGGGACGATCGAGCACGACTGAATGATTTGTTCTAAGTGCTCGACTTCAAAGTTCGAGACGCCAATTGCACGGACACGTCCTTCTTCATATAACTGTTCGAGTGCCTTATACGTTTCGACGAACTTCCCGAAACGAGGCATCGGCCAGTGGATGAGGAATAAATCGACATACTCAAGACCGAGTCGGTCGAGACTATCTTGAAACGCTTGGAGCGCCTCATCGAACCCGTGGAACTCATTCCAAAGCTTCGTCGTCACAAACACATCCTCCCGAGGAATGCCTGCTTCACGAAGCGCTTGCCCGACACTTTCTTCGTTTTGATAAATCGCGGCCGTATCAATCAAACGATAATCCGCTTCAAGCGCAGCTTTGACCGTATCGACCGTCACTGCGCCGTCTTCGACCTTATACACACCGAGCCCGAGCATCGGCATCTTGACGTCATTATTCAACGTCGTCCATTCCATAACAAATCCCTCCCTCTCGTCTTTAACGTTACCGAAAATTTGGATGAAGGGAAAGGAAAAACTACAGGCGGATGCTTTCCCCATGTGACTTGATCACAATTTGGTCACGGTCCAGTTTTGCGGCCGCGACGAGACGGTGATACGGCTCCTCGACCGGCTCATAAGAGAGGACGAACGTGTCCCAATGCATCGGGAAGAAGCGCTTCGCCCCGCTCTCTTTGTACATCATCCAAGCCTGTTCGGGGGTACAGTGCGCCTCTTGGAACGAGTCCGGTTGATAAGCGCCGATTGGGAAGAACGCGAGGTCAATCGGTTCACGGTCGGCGAGCCCTTTGAAGGAGTCGGTGTATGCCGTGTCTCCCGCAAACAGCATTCGGATCCCTTTGTATTTTAATAGATAGCCGTTATAGCCCATATGTTTGTCCCATGGGAAACGGTTGCCCCAATGTTTGACAGGGATGGCCCGGACATCGAGCCCGTTCGCCAAGGTCACTTTGTCATGCGGATGCAGCTCGAGCGTCTGCAGACTCGGGTATCGACGGAGCAGGCGACTCGTCCCTGGAGCGGAGACGACAATCGTCTCGCGGGTGATGAGTCGTTTTAAACTTTTATGGTCAAAGTGATCCATATGGGCGTGACTGAGCAAGATGACGTCAACCGGTCCGACATCCTCGATGGAGAGGGCGGGGGCCGTGTGACGTTTCATGCCGATTGTCAGTGGTCCTAAATGGACACCGATTCGTTTGGAGAAGACGGGGTCCGTCAAAATTTTGAGTCCATACCAATGGATGAGGACGGTCGAATGCCCAATCCACGTCGCTTGCACATGCGTCTCATCGATGGTTGTCAGTTCTGGACGTTCTGGCCATTTAAAACGTGGGCGGGGGAGCCGTCGTTTGAATCGTGTATAAAGAAACTTTCCGACGCTCGCCAAGACGGCACTCGGAACGAGGATGCGTCGACGCATCATGCATCACCTCACTGTTCGAATATACTGTCATCATAACGCGAGGAAGAGTGCATCGCATCCGCCTAAAGGAGTAGAAAAAATGGGAGATTGTGGGGTGCGCTCTTGCGAATCCGCTTTCAATTTGATAAGGTGGCAGTAACTTAGGAAAGAGAGGTACACCGTGCCATGAAAAAAACACGTTCACTCCAACGATGAGACGAATCATCACTGTTCGCTTGAACAGTCACGGGTGAAGTGTGTCCATTTTTCAAGTGCGGGAAGTGCTCTTTTTCCTCTTTGAACGGATTCCTTCACACCACCGCCTTTTGAGCGGATGGTGTTTTTTGTTTCATCGCGTATCGGAAAAATGAGCGAGGTGAAACAGATGTTAGCTATGAAACAAGTCCGGTTCGATTACGACCGGAAACCATTATTTGAAGCGGTCTCGTTTGAGGTCGCAGCCGGAGAACGCGCTGTGTTATTCGGGCTGAACGGAAGTGGGAAGACGACACTCTTCCGACTCGTGACAGGGGAATTGACGCCACAAGCCGGGGCGATCGAATGTCAAGGTGAAGTCGGGCTCGTCCGTCAGACAATCGAATCCGAAGATATGTCACTACTCGAGTGGGTGATGCGGAGCGATCCTGAACGGTACGCCCTTTATGAAGAGGTGTCGTCTGGCGATGAGATGCGAGTCATGCGTTCCTATGAACGAGCGCTCGCACTCGATGTGTATAACTTAGAGCAAGAGGCGACGCAAGCGTTGACCCGACTCGGGTTGGACGGTCAACTCGACCAAAACATCAACAATTTGAGCGGGGGAGAGAAGACACGGGCACAACTCTCGACGTTGACGATGAAGCAGGTCGACGTCGTCCTACTCGACGAGCCGACGAACCATCTGGATGTCGAGTCGATTGACTGGCTCACGAAATGGCTGAACCGATTCGATGGGACGGTGCTGATTATCTCCCACGACCGTCAACTGATGGATGATGTTGCGACAATCATCCTCGAACTGTCGGATGGGGAAGTCACCAGATACCCAGGGAACTATACGGCGTATCGACGTCAAAAAGAGGACGAACGCCTGCGTGATGAGCGAGCTCATGCCCGCTACGTGAGCCGAAAAGCAGAGCTGCTCGATATGATTGCCCAGTACAAAGGCTGGCACTTGAAGGCGAAAGCGACGGCCAGTGTCCGCAGTCCGGGGGCTCAAAAAGGAGCGGCCAATCTCGCCGTCAAGATGAAGGCGAGGGAACAGAAGCTCAAACAGCTCGAAGACAATCGTCCACGTAAGCCGAAAGAGGAGAAGACCATCTCCGTCCAATTTGCGGCCGATGAGCTCGAAGCGAAGACGTGGTTGACGTGTGAAGAGGTGACGTTTGGATACGACAAGCCATTCTATGAACGGATTTCCTTCTCGATTCAAAAAGGTGAACGCCTCTCCATCATCGGACCGAATGGAAGCGGAAAGACGACGTTATTGAATGTGCTGATTGGTGAACGAGCACCGCTTTCAGGTGTGATCAAGCGGCATCCTCGTCTGAAGATTGGGTATTTCTCGCAAACGCTCGAACGTTTACCGAAGACGGGGACACTGCTCGATGCGTTACTCGCCCAGAGTGACATCGGGGAGACAGAGGCTCGGACACTGCTCGCTCACTTTTTGTTCCGTCGGGATGAGGTGCATCGACCGATCAATGAGGCGAGTATGGGCGAGAAGTGTCGGATTGCCTTCCTGATTCTCTATTTCTCCGATGCGCATCTGTTGGCGCTCGACGAACCGACGAACTATTTAGATGTGGCGACACGGGAACAAATCGAGACGGCGTTGTCCGTGTACCCGGGTGGATTGCTTCTCATTACGCATGACCGTTATTTCCATCGCTTGACCTCGCGGACGATCGAGCTCGGTGAAACGATTCGTATTCGTGAGAATATGGAGAACGATGAACCGGTCGATGTTGAGCAGATGATGCAAACGATGGACGAATTGACAAAACACGACTTGAAATTTTTTGACGAGGCAGGAAACCTCCTACCATTTGACGAAACGAGTGGAATGAATCGAATCGAGTAGGAGTGAAGAACATGAATGGAGGAAGATTGTCGCGCGCGACGACACGAAAGCGTAAACGAGTGTTCCGGGTGACGACGGCGGTAGCCTTGGTCCTCGCTTTAGTCGGGATCATCGCGTTCGCGGCACTGATCGACAAAAAAGAAGAGTCTGCTTTACCGAAATCAGATGAGATTGCGACCGAGATGGTCGATTCCGAGTCGGAACAACCGACCGATACCGAAACCGAGTCTGCAGATACAATCTATATCGGGCAACCGTATACGAAAGTCTATGCAGATGACCGTGTCGCAGTCGTCTATGAAGCCGACCTCGGTGATCGTTTCGAACGTTTGGAGACGGTCAGTGGCTTCGTGAAAGTACAGTTGAATGAGCGTATGACGGGGTGGGTCACGGAAGAAAGTGTGACGACGGAAGCACCGGCCTTGTCGGACGATGACGTGATTGCCGCATGGCAACAAGTCGTCCCGAGCGCTTCGGAGACCGTCCTTGATTGGATCGGCAAAGATGTGGCGACCGTGCGCGCCGAACTCGGTAGCCCGACTGCCGTTCAGCGTGACCAAGTGAACGAATATCATTTCTATGATGGATTCTTCTTGATGGTACGGGACCAAAAAGTGCGTGCCATCGATTGGGACCGTCAGGCAGTCGTGACGCCTGATGTGACACCGACGAACGAACAAGCAACTGGGATTTGGTACGAAGGGGAGACGGTTCAGTTGAAGTTGTTCCCATACAGCGGTGTGATGCGCGTGCGTCTCGAGCACAAGTGAGACAAGACGGGAGAGAAATCTCCCGTTTTTTTATGATGTTTCATTCAAATGGACGTTTGAATGTTTAAGGAAAATGGAATAAGATAAGAAGTAGAAGGAGGCGTCAGTTATGGGACATCATCATGATCACGACCATCACCATCATCATTCCACGAATCAGCGTGCGCTGTTCCTCGCTTTTCTGTTGATTGCGATGTTCATGGTCGTCGAGGTCATCGGCGGACTATGGACGAACAGTTTGGCACTCTTATCCGATGCGGGTCATATGCTCGGAGATGCAGCGGCTTTAGGACTCAGTTTCCTAGCCGTTCGATTCGGGGCGAAGGCGGCGACACCGAACCGGACGTTTGGATATCGACGCTTTGAAATTTTAGCGGCATTCATTAACGGGCTGACCTTACTCGTCATCTCGATTTATATCTTATTCGAGGCATATCAGCGATTGAGTGCTCCACCAGAAATTTTGAGTGGGGGAATGCTCGTGGTCGCCATTATTGGACTACTCGTCAATATCCTCGCCGCTTGGATTTTGATGCGCGGAGAGAAAGATAATTTGAACGTGAAGAGTGCGTTGCTTCACGTGTTCGGAGACTTACTCGGATCGGTCGGTGCCATCACGGCAGCACTCTTGATTATGTTGTTCGGATGGACGTGGGCGGACCCGGTCGCGAGTGCGTTTGTCGCCATTCTCATCTTGATTAGCGGTTATCGCGTGACGCGCGATGCGATTCACATCCTGATGGAAGGGTCACCGGAACAAATCGATGTCCGAGCGATGCAAGCAGAAATTGCCACAGTCGAAGGGGTGAAAGAAGTACACGACCTGCATGTCTGGTCAATCTCATCGAGTGAGCATGCGGCGACGTGCCATGTGTTGATCGGAGAAGACACGGACGACCAGGCCGTGTTACGTCAAGTGACGGAACGGATTCGTAAATATGGGACGTTCGAGCGCTCAACGGTGCAAGTCGAACGTGAACGACAATGTTGCGAGGAACGAATCATTTGGTAAGCAAAACGGACACTCATTTGAGCGTCCGTTATTTGCCGTGCACGTCAATTACCACAATCTCTGGTGGGTTGTAGATGCGAGGCACGTTAAAGCTATAATTGAATCCCCGTCCGATCACGTGGGTGAACGTTTCGTGTTCATAAAGACCGCCCGCGTATTTCGGGAAAAATCCTTGGTCAGGGGCGAATAAACCGTTCAATAAATATGGGATCCTCACTTGTCCGCCGTGGGCATGACCGGACAAGACGAGGTCGAACGGTAAGTCGGCATACGTGTCGACCATTTCGGCTCGATGGGAGAGGAGCAGGTTGAACGTGTTGGTTGAATCAAAATCTTGCATTGCTGTCGTGACGTCCGTTTCCCAACTTCCGTAAATATTTTCGGCATACGTTCGTAACGGATCTTCTAATCCACCGATGACGAGTTCGATTCCATTGACGGTGATCGGTTCCCATTCGTTTTCAAGAACGGTCACGCCAAGAGAACGGAATACATTTTTGGCATCATGACGAATGTAGTCGTCAGAGTCATCGATTTCGTGGTTGCCGGTCACGAAATACATCGGCGCAATCCCGGCGAGTCCTTCGACGAGTTCGAAAGCAGGTTCGGGGGAACGATAGCGATCAATCAGGTCACCAGGCATGACGATCAGGTCCGGTTTTTGCGCACGGACTTGATCGATTAAAATCGATTGTTTATAGCCGTACGAGGCGCTATGTAAATCAGAAAGGAGCACGATGCGAAGCGATTCGTCAGCAGACAGCTTTTCAGATATCACCTCATACGTTTGGACGGTCAGCCCATTATACGTCGCCGTGAACAGCAAGAAACCGAGTACGATTAACACAAAAGTTGATTTACGTTTTTTCATCAGTGCTCCCTCCTTTCTTAATCGTGTCTCTATCTTACTCCGATAGACAGGGTTAAGCAAAAAAATCCCGCTCCTGAAGAGCGGGATGGATGATTATGCTGCTTTGGCTGTCAATTTCACATCGACATTGCCGCGCGTCGCTTTTGAATAAGGGCACACTTGGTGTGCTTCTTCAACAAGGCGTTCTGCTGTCGCTTGGTCGACACCTTTGATTTCGACTTCAAGCTCGACTGAAATGAAGAACCCTTCATCGTTTTGGTTCAATGTGACATGACCTGTGACGCTCGATCCGTCTGTCTTCACACGTTCTTTCCCGATGATGAGGTTGAGAGCACTACCGAAGCAAGCCGCATATCCCGCTGCGAAAAGTTGTTCTGGGTTTGTCGCACCGTCGACGTGTTTCGCGCCTGGCATTGAGACGTCCATGTCAATGACGCCGTCTGTCGATTTCACATGACCTTCGCGGCCACCGATTGCAGTTGCTGATGCTGTGAATAGTGATTTCATGATTCAATTCCTCCATTTCATTTTAAACAATTAAGTTGTGCACAATTTAAATTATAGAGCAGTCAAAAAGTTTCGCAAGTGATATGCTTGGCTAAAGAAGAGTACGGAGGATTACGTATGGAACAAACTTTAAAACTCGAACACCAAATATGTTTTCAATTGTATACCGCTTCAAAAGAGCTTACCCGTTTATATCGCCCAATTTTAGAACCGCTAAACCTGACATATAGTCAGTATCTGGTCATGCTCGTCTTATGGGAAGAGGATGGCATCGATTTGCGTCAGCTCGGAATGAGGCTGACACTCGACTCGGGCACGTTGTCCCCCCTCGTGAAACGATTGATTCAAATCGGATATGTCGAAAAGAGTCGTGCGACAGACGATGAGCGAAAAGTCGTCGTCCGTTTGACCGATCGTGGCAGCGCGTTGCGTGAGCAGGCAGCAGATGTGCCGTTACAAGTCAATGGTATGCTAAATATAGACGAAGCGACATATGTCGCATACATGGGGATGCTCACCGATATCAAGGAGAGACTTCACGATTTCGGGGAGCGTCAGCGCGAGCAGTAAGGAAGGAGGAGCCATGTTTCGAAAATTGATCATCCTCTTAATGGGGATTGGATTGTATATGGCTTGGCAATATGAAATGCCGAACGTCTCTGCCCCGACGAGCATTCAGGTCGAGTCTGAGGTGGCGACGGAACGTGCGACGGATGCACCGAAGTTTACGAGCCAATATGCCGGGCATGATTGGTACCTGGTCGAACGTGGCGGAGATCGTGGCCTTGAACTCATTGACGAGGACGGCGCCAAAAAAGGGTTTTATCAGTTCGAGACAGGAAGCACGTATCGCGGTCTCGTGCTTGATGAGACGACACGTGACCAAGTCGAGGAAATCGGCTTTGAGAAAGTGACGTCCTACAACAAAGGATTGAATCGCTACCTGATCCCGGACGATCCATCCTTTTCGGTGTTTGCGATTGATGGGCAATATGTCACGCTTTTCTTCGACCAACATGACGATGACCGCTTGAAAGGGGTCTTGTCGGTTGACCGCCGAGTGGAAGAGGCGAGTGATGGGTACTACGGTGATATTTCTGCGGAAGGGACCGTCGCGAACGAACAGTTGATGCGAATCCTGATGAACTGGGACCGTGAAAAATATGACTTGAGTGCGCTCGCTGATTATGAGCCACTCTATCCGGTCGTTCGGGCGCACAGTCAGAACATGGTGGAGAACGACTTCTTCAGTCATACGGACCCGGAAGGCCGCGACCCGTTCGACCGAATGGATGAAGCGGGACTGTCATACTCGATGGCCGGAGAGAATTTGGCGATGGGACAGATGAGCGTGTTCCATGCGCATTGGGGGCTGATGAATTCGAAGGGGCACCGTGAGAACATCATGCAACCACGATTCAGTCATGCTGCCGTCGGACTCGCCTACAACGATGAGAACAGTCCGTTCTATACGATCAACTTCATTACCCCTAGATAAAAGGATGACTCCACCTCGGAGCCATCCTTTTTGTGTTAGATGAGTTTTTTGACCGCATCCTCAATCTCGGCCGGTGTCGTCTGTGGCGAGAAGCGTTCGACGACGTTTCCATCACGGTCGACTAAGAACTTTGTGAAGTTCCATTTGATCGCCTTCGATCCGAGCAGCCCAGGTGCCTCTTTTGAGAGATACGTGAAGAGTGGATGCGCGTCTTTTCCGTTCACATCGACTTTCGCAAACATCGGGAACGATACGCCATAGTTCAGTTGGCAAAACTCTTGGATCTCTTCGTTTGAGCCCGGATCTTGATGTCCGAACTGGTTGCAAGGGAAACCTAAAATCTGAAGACCTTGCCCCTTGTACGAGTTGTATAGCGACTCGAGACCTTCGAGCTGTGGCGTGAATCCACACTTACTCGCTGTATTGACGATGAGTAAGACGTCTCCCTTATATGTAGCTAACGGTTGTAACTGACCTTTCATGTCCAATGCTTCAAAATCATAAATCATATTGAATCCCCCTTTTTTCTGTAGTATACCAAGAGAAATCCGCTATCTCGACTTTGAACGCGTTACGTGCAATCAAATTGTTATAAAATCATGATGTCGCTGTTACATATTTCGTGAAGTACAATCCGTATAATGAAACTCGTTGTAGAAAGGAACGGTGTTATGCGACTTTTAAAAAATGAATTTATATGGATCGCGCTCATTTTGATTGGATTATTCTTCTCGAGTGCAACACCTTACTCAGATCAGTCGATCGTTTCGCCACTCGAGCGATTCGATTGGAGCTGGATTGAGCCGACGTTAGCGAACGTCGAGTTTGACTATGCAGGAAAAGAAGTGTCACTCGACACGTTAGGGACAGTCGGTCTCATCGAGTTCTTGATGCGGAAAACGGCACATTTCGTCACCTTTTTCGCTCTTGGCGCCTTGTTCGTCAAGGCGATTTCGAGAACGAGCCTTCATGCCGGGCTGAATCTATTGTTCGCTTGGACGCTCGCCAATACGGTCGCCATCTTTGATGAGTATCATCAGAGTTTGACACCGGAGCGGACGCCGTTACTGCAAGATGTCCTATTGGACAGCAGTGGGGCAATTGCTGGAGTCGTGCTCATCGGTGGCTTCTTATTACTTCGTTTAAAACGAAAACGAGGGAAACGAGCCGGATATGTGGCATTAAGGTAGTCAAAAAATGATATAGGTTGTTATGTGAAAAGCGCTTTCTCAAAGTGCTTTTCTTATTTTAAAAACTATTTTGTGACAACAAACCAAATAAAATATTGTCTATACCCACGTTTTTTAAGGGATAAAACCTAAATTAGGTCAATGTCATACGAATGAAATATAAGTGTAAAATAACTTTTGGTTTAGATTGCTATAATGAGTCACAGAGCGAATGAAATATCGCAACTTATCTTATAGAAAATACTTGAACGATTATAGATAAAAAATACACAGGAATCAGCGGAGGGAAGCACATTGGGTAACTTGAAGAAATTTGCAGCCACAGTCACTCTAGGCGCACTCTTGATCGGCGGAACGTCACCGACTTATGCAGCCTCACTTACAGAGAAGCAGAAGAAAGTACAAGAACAACGACAAAAGAATAGCAGCGAGCAGTCGAAAGCAAACTCTTCGATTCAATCACGTGAGCAAGCCATCAGCAAAGAGCAACAAGAAATCAACAAGTTAGATGCTCAACTCCAAGACGTCATCAACGATGTCGCTCAGAAAAAAGCTGAGATCCGTGCAACTGAAGAAAAAATTCAAAAGCTTCAAGAGCAAATCAAAAAATACGAAGCAAAAATGAAAGCACAAGAAGAACTCATGAAAGACCGTATGGCGACGATGCAAAAGAACGGTGGTTCATCAGTCAACTGGGCTGAGTTCATCTTCGGTTCAAAAAACTTTAGTGACTTGATCACACGTATGATTACAGCTGGTACGATTCAAGAGAACGACCAACAGATCTTCGAAGAATATGAAGCAACGAAAGAGAAACTTGCAAAAGCACAAGCTGAATTAAAAGCAGAGCGCGATTCACTCGTGAAGCAAAAAGAAGAACTTGAAAAACGCCAAAAAGAGCTCGATCAAAAAATGAAAGAGCGTGCAGCGAAAATCAAGAAACTCGAAGCTGAAAAAGTGAAATTCGAATCAAAACTCATGAGCCTACAAGAGATGGAAGATACGCTCAAAGCTCAAGAGAAAGCGATTCAAGCAGAAATCGAAGCACAACGTCGTGCTGAAGAAGAAGCACGTCGCGCAGCGGCAGAAGCAACAGCTGCTAAGAAGCAACAAAGTGCAAACTCAAGCAACAGTGGTTCTAGCGCATCAACATCAACACCTGTAGCCTCTGCACCAGCGAGCGGCGGGATGTTCCAACGTCCGGCAAGCGGTCGCCTCACACAAGGATGGGGACCAGCGAGCGGCGTAAACGGCTACACATTCCACAACGGCCTTGATATCGCTGCAGGAGTTGGTACGCCAATCTATGCGGCAGCTACTGGTACAGTCACACGAGCTGGATGGGGTGGCGCATACGGAAACCACGTCATGATCACACACGTCATCAACGGACAAGTGTGGACGACAGTATACGCACACATGAGCTCGGTCTCAGTTAAAGCAGGTCAACGCGTGTCACAAGGTCAAAACCTTGGCGGCATGGGTAGCACAGGGAACTCGACAGGTTCACACCTTCATTTCGAGATTCACCGTGGCGGTTACTCATGGTCATCATCAAGCGCTGGCGGCACAGTCAACCCAGCATCATTCTTCTAATCAACACAAAGATAGTGATCGACGAACGCGTCGATCACTCAGGCTGTTGACGAACCAAATCGCCACGTGCGATTTGGTTCGTCTTTTTTTATGTCCAACGAGCTCGAGGCGCTCTGCCCGACAAAAA